>NZ_JBDVAA010000160.1:0-73294 GCF_039943695.1 Cellulophaga sp.
CAATCCTGGAGCAGATGTTCAGGTATACCAACTACTACTACACATTATTAGACAACCAGAATTTCAATTAAAATAACCACTTACTATGTGCGATACAAATTCTAAAGTACAACATGCAGACAAAGAGGCTCATGACTTAGAGCATAAAAAATGGAACAGACGTTCTTTTTTACAAGCTATGGGTATGGTTGGTTCTGGATCTATGCTACTAGGTAGTAATGTACTTAATGCTTCGGCTACATCACCTTTAGCTACTGCTATAGCTGATGCAGAAGCAGACGGAAAAATATTAATATTAATTAGACTTGCAGGTGGTAATGATGGCTTAAGTACCGTTATACCTATAGAGCAATATGACACATATGCTAACGCAAGACCAAACATATATATACCAGAAAGTAAAGTATTAAAATTAACTGATAATTTTGGAGTTCCTTCTTATATGGCGCCTTTAGAGCGTATGTGGGGAGAAGGCCAATTTAAGGCTGTACACGGCGTTGGTTATGAAGGACAAAGTCTTTCTCACTTTACAGGTTCAGATATTTTTGCTAATACAGACTTAAATACTACTGGATTTACAGGAACAAGAACTGGTTGGATGGGTAGACACTTTGAAGAGTGTTTTCCTGATTATCTTATGAGTCCACCACCTGCACCAGCAGCTATACAAATAGGACAATACGGAAGCTTGGTATTTGAAGGTGAAGAAACAAATTATGCCTTTGTAACTAGTAATATTAATCAATTAGAGAAAATTGCAGAAACAGGTGATAATTTTGCCTTAGATCCAGCTCTTTTTGATGGTTGTATGTATGACGATCAACTTAAGTTTTTAAGAGGCGTTGCAAATACAACTTATGAGTATTCTGGAACAATACACGAGGCTTACAAACGTGGTGAAGCCTTAGGTTGTGGCATAGAATACCAAGACAATAGTTTTGCTAAACAATTAGCTGTACTAGCTAAACTTATTAAAGGAAATTTAGGTACAAAAGTATATATGATTTCTATGGGTGGTTTTGACACACACGGTAATCAACCATTAGCACATGAACGACTAATGACCAACTTATCTGTTGCAGTAAGCGATTTTTATCAAGACTTAGCCTGTACAGATCAAGATGATAAGGTTTTAAGTATGACCTTCTCTGAGTTTGGACGTAGAATATATGAAAACGGATCTAACGGTACAGATCACGGTAAAGCTAGTCCTACTTTATTTTTTGGATCAGGATTAAACGGTAGTGCTTTTGTTGGTGATCATCCTTCATTAGAAGATCCTAATGAAAGAGGAAACTTAGAGTACACAATGGACTTTAGAGATCTTTACGGTACTGTTTTAGCAGAATGGCTATGTGTACCAAGAAATTTAGTAGAACAACATCTTTTAGGTCGTCCTTACGTACCTGTAAACTTAGGTTTTAATTGTAGCGGAGAAGATTTTCCAGATATTGCTATAGATGATGAAAATCCTGTTTTACCAGGACCTGGAGATGGTGGCACTGACCCTACTGACCCAACAGAACCTGAACCAATACCGGAAAATGTTATTGTACACAAACCATATTACCCAACAAAAGGAAACCCTTCTATACATTTAGAAATGCCTTTTACTGCACACGTAGACATACAGTTATATAATATTTTAGGTCAAAACTTAGGAACAGTGTACAACGCTATGACTACAGAAGGAGATCAAGAAATTAACATAAGAGAACGCATACCTGTAAACCTTGCTACTGGTAAATATATTTACAGAATAAGTGTTCAAAATCAGAAAATGAGCAAATCTGTAATGGTATCTTAATCAGTTTACATTACAATTAATTGTTACTCAAAAGCACCTATTATTTTAATTTTAGGTGCTTTTTTATGTCAGTTTAGTATTGCTCTTTTTTGTTTTAAAGTCGAGCTCTTTTTTAACTCTAGAGTTTTTATTTTTATATACTCTAGTTACATCTTCTTCATTTTTAGGAACATCTTTTAATTTATCTAAATCAACAGATTTTAAAATATCTTTGTGTACTGGTTTGCCACTCATATGATTACATTTTATACTATTACAACTAAAAAGTACGTCTTATATTTTAATTAATCGGTGTATCACAACTATTTTTAAGTATTAAGGGCATCAACCTTTACATTTATTTCAATCTTTTTCTTTAGTACTGCTGGCTAAAAATGTATTTTTGCAGCTTAATTCAATTTTAATGGCACAAGAAACTAAAACACCAAGCAGATATACAATTACAGCAGCATTACCCTATACAAACGGACCAATACATATTGGCCATTTGGCAGGTGTATATGTACCTGCAGATATTTATGCACGTTATTTAAGAGGCACAAATAAAGATGTTGCATTTGTATGTGGTAGTGATGAGCACGGTGTTGCCATTTCTATGAAAGCCAAAAAAGAAGGTATTACACCTAAAGAAGTTATAGATAAGTACCACGCAATTATTAAACAATCTTTTTTAGATTTTGGTATTACGTTTGATAATTACTCGCGTACATCTGCACAAGTACACCATGATACAGCTTCTGAGTTTTTTAAAAACTTATATGACAAGGGTGACTTTATAGAAGAAACTACAGAACAATTGTATGATGCAGAAGCTAAGCAATTTTTAGCAGATAGGTTTGTAATTGGTACGTGCCCAAAATGTGGTCATGAAGAGGCTTATGGTGACCAGTGCGAAAATTGCGGATCTACCTTAAATGCTACCGAGCTAATAAACCCAAAATCTACAATATCTGGTGCTGTACCAACATTAAAAGAAACAAAACACTGGTTTTTACCTTTAGATAGATACGAAGACTTTTTAAAAGAATGGATTTTAGAAGGACACAAAAACGATTGGAAACCTAACGTTTACGGACAATGTAAATCTTGGATTGATGACGGTTTAAAACCACGTGCAGTAACAAGAGATTTAGACTGGGGAATTCCTGTTCCGGTACCTGGCGGAGAAGGCAAAGTACTTTACGTTTGGTTTGATGCTCCTATTGGTTACATATCATCTACAAAGGAGTGGGCTGCTCGCGAGGGCAAAGACTGGGAGCCATACTGGAAAGACGAGAATACAAAAATGCTTCATTTTATTGGTAAAGACAATATAGTATTTCACTGTATTATTTTTCCTAGTATGTTAAAAGCACACGGAGATTTTATTTTACCTGAAAATGTACCTGCAAACGAATTCTTAAACTTAGAAGGTAATAAATTATCAACCTCTAAAAACTGGGCCGTTTGGTTGCATGAGTATTTAGAAGATTTTCCTGATATGCAAGATGTGTTGCGTTATACATTAACTGCAAATGCACCAGAAACTAAGGATAACGATTTTACTTGGAAAGATTTTCAGGCACGTAATAACAACGAGTTGGTTGCCATTTTTGGTAACTTTATAAATAGAGTTGTGGTATTAACAAACAAATATTACAATGGTGTTTTACCAACACCTGCTGCATTTACAGACGTTGATAAAGCTACTTTAGAAGAGGTTAAAAAATACCCAAGCATAATTTCTAGCTCTTTAGAACGATATAGATTTAGAGAAGCCGGACAAGAATTAATGAATTTAGCTAGACTTGGTAACAAGTATTTAGCAGATGAAGAACCTTGGAAAGTAATAAAACAAGATGAAGAACGTGTAAAAACCATAATGTATGTTGCGCTACAAATAGCATCTGCATTAGCCGTTTTAAGTGAACCTTTTTTACCGTTTACATCAACAAAACTTAAAAATATTTTAAATGTAGCTGCGGCAGATACAACTGTAGAATGGAACACAGTTTCTACCTTAGATGTATTATTACCAGCCGGACATACAATTAACAAAGCAGAGTTATTGTTTAGAAAAGTTGAAGACAAAGAAATTGAAGCTCAACTAGCAAAATTAGAAGCTACAAAAAAAGCAAACCTACAAATGAATAAAGAGGTTACTCCACAAAAAGACACCATTACTTTTGACGATTTTACAAAGTTAGATATGCGTGTTGGTACTATAGTAGAAGCTGAGAAAATGCCAAAAGCTAAAAAGTTATTGGTTTTAAAGGTAGATACTGGTTTAGATACACGTACTATAGTTTCTGGTATTGCAGAAAGCTTTACTCCTGAAGAAATTGTAGGTAAAAAAGTAACTGTACTTGTAAACTTAGCACCAAGAGCATTACGTGGTGTAGATAGTGAAGGAATGATTTTGATGACAGAGAATGCAGACGGCAAATTAGTTTTTGTAAATCCAGATGAAGATGGTGTAAATAGTGGAGAAACAATTAATTAATTTGTAATTTTATAAAAAGCAGAAAATTATGTTATCAAAAAATATAGAAAAAGCACTTAACAACCAGATAAAAATAGAAGCAGAATCTTCTCAAATTTATTTAGCAATGGCTTGTTGGGCAGAGGTTAAAGGTTTAGAAGGCGTTGCTGGTTTTATGTACGACCAGTCTAACGAAGAAAGAGACCATATGCTTAAGCTTATTAAGTTTGTTAATGAACGTGGCGGACACGCACAAATATCTGAGCTTGCTGCACCAAACGTTACTTTTTCTTCTTTTAAAGAAATGTTTGAAAAATTATTTGAGCACGAAGTTTTTGTATCTAACAGTATTAACGAACTAGTACATATTAGTTTACAAGAAAAAGACTATGCTACACATAACTTTTTACAATGGTACGTATCTGAGCAAATAGAAGAAGAAGCTATGGCACGCACTATTTTAGATAAAATAAACCTTATTGGAGATGATAAAGGTGGCCTGTACTTATTTGATAGAGATATACAGCAAATAACAGTATCTACCGCCTCTACAGAAAACCCACAATAAGTTTAACATAATAATCTTATTTAGATTAATTTAAAATAACTACTTTTGCCTTACTATTTTTAGGCATAAGTAGTTATGGGCAAAAAGAAGGACAAGAAAAAAGAAAAAAAAGCATTAAAAAAATTACTAAAGGATACTCCTAAAGTAGCCGGTAAGGTAAAAAGCAAATGCTGTAGCAAATACAAAAAGTCTGAAAGCAAGCGATGTAAAAAATGTCCTTGTTTTGATTTGCTTAAAAAAGTGGCATAAACCTATGCACTTTATCTAATTTTCATTTTTATTTACACCTAATTAACACTACTTCCAGTATCTTTACATCATATTTGGACTACAAAATTATTTGCATCATTATTTTATGCAAATGAGTTACACTGTGGTCTAATAATTGAGTTATTTCGTATATACATAAAACAAATAAATATTATGAAACAGTTAATAGTACTACTACTTGCAGTAAGTTTAGTTTCTTGCGGAGCATCAAAAACAGTAAGAACATCAAAAAAAGTAATTAAAGGAGAATGGACACTTAGCAACATTACTTATAGTGAAGCTGGCGAATACAACGTTACACTTTTAAATGATGTATCTAAGGATTGTTTTAACGGTAGTTCTTGGTCTTTTATACCTAACAACAATACAGGTAAGTACAGCATAAACAATGCAAATTGTGCTACAGGAGAACGTAATTTCATTTTTACAATTCAGGAAATTGATGAAACTACAGGTTTGTATGACTTTTTAATTAAGCCAACAGACGCAAAAGGAAAAAGCCAAAACAATGTTGGTTTTAGATTATCATTGGCATTGTTAACAGAGTCTAACATGACATGGACACAAACATTATCTGTAGATGGTAAACCATTTACTATTACAATGAATTTTACAAAAGCAGACTGGCAATAAACACAACCCATTACTTATTAAATAATTTTAAAAATAAACACATGAAAACAACAATAAAAAAAATAACATTAGGTGCTTTTGCATTACTATTAATGGCAAATTTTACAAGCTGTGATGCGGTACAAAATGCAAACAATAAACAAAAAGGTGGCGCAATAGGTGTTGCTGGTGGTGCAATTTTAGGAGCAATAATTGGTAACAACGTTGGTAAAGGTAATAGCGAGTTAGGTGCTGTTATTGGTGGTGTTGTTGGTGGTGGTGCTGGTGTACTTATTGGTAACAGAATGGATAAGCAAGCTCAAAAAATTGAGAACGAAATTCCTGGTGCACAAGTAGAGCGTGTAGACAATGGTATTGTTGTAACTTTTGATGAAAATAGTGGTGTATTTTTTGACACAGCTAAATACAACATTAACGGTGCTTCTAAAACATCTTTAGATAAATTAGCAAGTGTATTTACAGAGTATCCAGATACTAACATATTGGTAGTAGGCCACACAGATAGTTCTGGTGCTGCAGATTATAATATGACATTATCTAAAAATAGAGCAAACGCAGTAACATCATACTTAACAGCTAAAGGTATTGCTGCTAGTAGATTTACTACACAATGGTTTGGTGAAGAACAACCAACTAACGACAATTCTACTGCAGAAGGTAGAGCAAAAAACAGAAGAGTTAACGTTGCTATTTTACCTAATGAGAAAATGATAAATGATGCTAAAATGCAGTCTGGCGAAAACTAGAAAATTTATAGCATAGAAATTCGATTAAATCAATTGAGTTAAATATATTAGAGACCTTATAAAACTAATTTTTATAAGGTCTTTTTTAATGATAAAATATATACTTAAACACACACAGTTACCAGAACTAAGTGTAAAAAATACTATAGAGCTTTTAAATGAAGATTGCACCATACCTTTTATATCTAGATACCGAAAAGAAAAAACAGGTAATTTAGACGAGGTTCAAATTGGTGATATTGTTACTTATAAAGCACAGTTTGAAGCCTTAGAAAAAAGAAAAACAGCAATACTTAAAGCTTTACAGGAGCAAAATGTTTTAACCACAGAACTCCAAACTAAAATTGCTGCTACAGACAACCTTACTACTTTAGAAGATATGTACTTGCCTTACAAGAAGAAGCGCAAGACAAAAGCAGAAACCGCTATTAAAAATGGCCTAGAGCCATTGGCCAAAATAATAATGGCACAGCGTAATGATGAAATTGAATACACTGCCTCTAAATACTTAAATGAAACCATTATTAATGAAGACTTGGCTTTAGAAGGAGCCAGACATATTATTGCTGAATGGATTAATGAGCGTAGTGATATTAGAAACGGCATACGTTACCAGCTTGAAAATTACGCCCTAATTGCTACCAAAGTAATTGGCACTAAAAAAGAAGATGAAAAAGCGCAAAAGTTTAGAGATTATTTTGACTGGAGCGAGGCTTTAAAACGTTGCCCATCACACAGGTTACTTGCTATTTTAAGAGCCGAAAAAGAAGGTTTTATTCGTGTTAAAATAGAAATAGACAAAGAACGTGCTTTAGACAAAATTGAAAGTAGAATTATTAAAAGCAACAACGCGTGTAGCTCTCAAATAGAACTAGCCATACAAGATGCCTACAAAAGACTACTACTACCCTCTTTGTCTAACGAGCTTTTAAAAAATGCAAAAGAAAAAGCAGATGCAGATGCAATAGCTGTTTTCTCTAAAAATTTAAAGCAGTTACTTTTAGGTTCTCCGTTAGGCGAAAAAAGAATTTTAGCTTTAGATCCTGGCTTTAGAACCGGTTGCAAATTGGTATGTTTAGATGCGCAAGGAGATTTGTTGCATAATGAAACCATTTATCCGCATGCACCACAAAACAAAAGCACAGAAGCTATTAAAAAAATTAGCTCGTTAACAGATGCTTATAAAATTGAAGCCATAGCAATTGGTAACGGTACAGCATCTAGAGAAACAGAGCATTTGGTAAAACAAATACATTTTAAAAACCCTGTAGAGGTTTTTGTGGTAAGCGAGGCAGGAGCATCTATATACTCGGCATCAAAAATTGCTAGGGATGAGTTTCCAGATTATGATGTAACCGTACGTGGTGCAGTTTCTATTGGTCGTAGACTAGCAGACCCGTTAGCAGAATTGGTAAAAATAGATGCCAAATCTATTGGTGTTGGGCAATACCAACATGATGTAGACCAAAGCAAACTAAAACAATCTTTAGATACCGTTGTAGAGAGTTGTGTAAACTCGGTTGGTGTAAATATAAACACCGCAAGCACATCTTTATTAAGTTATGTGTCTGGTATTGGACCAAAATTAGCAGAAAACATAGTAAACTACAGAAACGAAAATGGTGCTTTTACAAGCAGAACAGCCATAAAAAAAGTACCACGTTTGGGCGGCAAAGCTTACGAGCAAGGCGCAGCTTTTTTACGTATAAAAAATGCTAAAAACCCGTTAGATGATTCTGCCGTACACCCAGAAAGTTACAGCATAGTACAACAAATAACTAAAGATGCTAAAGTTAGCATACAAGAGTTAATTGGTAATAAAGAAGTACTGCAAAAAGTAAACCTGCAAAACTATTGTACAGATACTGTTGGTTTACCAACATTGCAAGACATTGTTAAGGAGCTAGAAAAACCAGGTTTAGACATTAGAGAAAAAGCCAAAGTGTTTTCTTTTAACCAAAACATACGGTCTATTACAGATTTAAGCCCAGGACAACTACTACCTGGCATAGTAAACAACATTACCAATTTTGGTTGCTTTGTAGATGTTGGTATTAAAGAAAGTGGTTTAATACACATATCTAACTTGGCAGATACTTTTGTAAAAGATGTTAATGAGCACGTAAGTCTACACCAACAAATACTAGTAAAAGTATTAGAGGTAGATGTTGCCCGTAAACGCATACAACTAGCATTACACAAAAATATATAATACAAAAAAGGCTTTCTAAACCAGTATAGAAAGCCTTTTAAATTTTGGTTAGTGTTTGGTATATTTTATCCTTTACCAAGCATTAAAATCTCGTTACAATTAACCTCTGTAATGTATTTTTTTTCTCCTTCTTTAGTCTCGTAAGACCTGCTAACCAACTTGCCCTCTAAAGCAATTTCTTTTCCTTTGGTAATATATTTTTCTACAATTTCTGCGGTTTTACCCCAAGCAACAACATTGTGCCATTGGGTATCTGTTACTTTTTCGCCAGCAGCATTTTTGTAAGTCTCGTTAGTAGCTACAGAAAAGCGTGCCAATTTTTTACCGCCATCTAAGTTCATAATTTCTGGGTCGTTACCAAGGTTCCCAATCAACTGTACTCTGTTTTTAAGTGCGTTCATAATTTGTGTGTTTTAATGTTTAACAGTTAATACTACCAAAGCACTATTGCAATGGCACTGCAAACTTATGGGCACCAGCAAATTTTAGTCGGGTACAAAGCGCTTACTTTCGGTTGTAAATGTTTGTAGTCGTTTAAAAACGACACAAGCAACCTAAAATATTATTGTAAATAAGCATTTTCTAGTGCATTTTATACATAAAATGGAGCCAATTACACATTTCCGTAATTGCAGTACATAAAATAGTTTTAAATTGTGAGAAAAATAGCAACCAAACAAACAACTAGAAAGGCAATATGTGCGTTTACACAGCCATATTGGCGGAATAAACGCAATGATTTGAGTTTATACACTAGTTATGCATAATTAGAGAACTGAACTGAGAATGGGGAAAGGAGATAAAAAAACTAGAAAGGGAAAAAGAACTAAAAATTCTTATGGAAAGACTAGGCTAAAAAATGGAAAGTCCAATCAAATAATTAAACCCGAAAACCTCAGAAAATGGTCAAGAGAAAGATTATATTTTGAAGCAGGTCAATATGATTTTACAATTACTATAATTTTTAAACAAAATTCAAATGGTTATGTGAAATATGGTAAAATGATTACAGGTATTCTATATTACACAAAAAAGGAAAGAAGACTATTAAAAATTAAACTAAACTCAGGAGTAAAATATGAAACTGACGGAAAAGTTTTATTTACAACTTTACTAAAAGATAAATTATCAGAAGAGAAAGTTAAATCACTTTTTACAGAAGGATTTGATAATACAGATATTTTAAACATCAGCTATTATGCTTATAAGCATAATCCAACTTACTTCAATAAGAAAAAAAAGAAGCTAAATGAACCAATACCAATAAGAGTTCCGAATGATTTGGATGAACAATCAGGTCTAAAAATGCTTTATAATTTATTCAAAAGAAGAATTGATAGCAACGACCATTTAGTTGATTTTGAAAAATTGAAAATGTCAGCAATTCAAAAAGTTTTAAGTATCAAGGAAACAGAACCTAATTATATCCATAACGAGATTGTTGAGAAAAGAAAAGCTGAATTTAATTTTCTTGTAGAGGATATTTCATTTGATATTGGTGAATCAAAAAATTATTCTGACCAAGTCCTCAAAGACAAGTTTGAATTTGCGAAGAAAATTGTTGGTTACGAATTTATTAAAGCAGGAATTGACCCAAAGAAACCATCTGAAATTAAAGAACACTTAGGACTTTATGCTGGCTTAATTCAAATTGGTGTTAGATATGAGGATGAAATTGTGCTTTACGGAACAAAGCCAAAAATTGTTTTAGATTTTAAAGGATTTATGCACGTTGTTTTCAGACATTGCAAGGTTTGCAACATTGGCAAAAATAATGTAGCAAAGAGTAGGATACCATATGAATTATCAAATATTAAGGATTTAATTAATTCTTGCCTTCATCTCTTAGAAGATGATATAAACAGTCACTTTAATAATCATCCTGATAAAAGATTTAGCCGATTTGGAGATAGACTAATAAGATTCAATGGGGATTATTATGAGATTCATATAAATACAAATGGAATAATCGAAACTTTTTATAATCACGAAAAATAACTATGCATAACAATGTATATAAAAAATAGCGCAAGTCATTGCTAACACTAAGGCTTGGGTGTTTTTGGAAAGTCGCCAAATTTTTAAATTTGACAAATTCCCAAAAATAAAATAATTAGTAAAATTTAAAAATCCGGCTTGTGTATTATCCGAAATTTATGGCTTATTTTCAGCGCTACATTTCATATACGAGACGTTGTGTACAATTGCAAAAAACAAATATGGCAAGCATAGATCAAAAAATTGAAACATTTATAAATAATCACTTTCCTGATATAGATTATTCTGTTCTAGGTAATAATTCTGAATCCGAAGCCCATCGTAAAGCTTTAAAATATGAGTATTTCGTAAACTCGATTGAATATTACACTTTACAAAAAGTAATTGATAGCGAGGAAATAAAATCAATTTCTACTGGAGATATGAGAGGAATTGATGGTATATATCTTGTGCTAAATAATCAATTTATTGGTTTTCCTGAAAAAAATGAAACAGACTTCTTTATAGATTGGAAAAATCGAATTATCGAAATAATTGATGAATCTTCTAAAGTTGATGCAAAATTTATATTCATTCAATCAAAATCATCAAAAATAGAATTAGATAAGTTCAAAGGTGTTTGCGATGCTGTGTATGATATTTTTAATGAAGAACCATCTGACTTGCACTCTAATAAGCAAGTACAATCAGTCAAGTTTCTGTTTGAAAAGGTTTGCGAAAAAGAACATAACCTAGAGTTAGTTGTAAAAATATGTGCTATAAACAAAGACAACAGAACTCTTGAAAGGACAATTTCTAATATCCAATGGAGTACTGCAATTGCCAAGCAAAAAAAGGATTTAAAGTCAATCATTTTTTCAAATGTAGATATCGAAATAAAATCAGGTCAAGAATATCTAGAAAAACTTGAAGGAATACTAGCACCAAACCAGCGTGATTATCCAGTTAAAAACCTAAAAGATCGTTTTATAGAGATAACTAATGAAAAAGCTACGTGCTTCATTGGTTATCTCAACCTAAATGAAGTTAATGATCTTATTAGCTCAGAAGATGGTGGTCTAGATGACGTATTCTTTGATAATATTCGATATTTCGAAGGTTTTGGCGGAGAAGATAGTGTTAACAGTAAGATATTTAATAGTTTATCAGTAAATGATGATATTTTCCATCTTCTACATAACGGTATTACAATTACCGCTCATTCCAAGCATTTTAACCCTCAAAACGGAAACCTAGAAATAAAAGCATTTTCAATTATTAACGGATGCCAAACATCTAATATAATATATGAATGGGTTAAAGAAAATACACACACAGGTGAATACTTAAAAACTGTGAATATCCCTGTTAAAATTATTATCACTGGAAACACTGATTTAAGAGCTCTTATAACTGAAACTGCAAATACAGCAAATGATGTAAAAACAATTCAGCTTATTTCAATTACTGATGAAGCTAAAGCCATACAAGGTATGTTTAACAATGAAGTTAGAAGTGGAGATAGGTTACATTATGAAAGATTGTCTAACCAGTATCCTGAAGTTGGAAATGCCTATAAAATTCAAACTACCGATTTATTTAGAAGCTATTATTCATCTTTCGGTATTGCTCCGCATAGATTAACTGTTGGATATGGCGGTTTTGAAAGAGAAATGCTGAAACAAAAAGATTTCTTAGGAACAAAAAATAATGGTCAAACAAAACAAGATTTAAGGTCATATTACATTTCTTCACTTGCCTTTAACTATTTGGATAGATTCTTAAGGTCGAAGTATCCATATCTATTAAGTTTAAGACACCATTTCCTATTATTACTTTTTATATCAATAGATAACGAATTCCATACAAAAGTGGATATTTACAAGAAAAATGTTCCTAATAAGATTATTACCGGAATCAAAAACTTGGCAGAATCAAAAACCAAATTTGATAATATAATGACGAAGATTTGCGACTTAGCTATTGAACATTTTGACTTCTTTATTGAGCAGACATCTGAAAAAACCAAAGTTAAATCAAAAAGTTACTACACAGAAGAAGGGACGAATAAAATGATCGAAAAATTCTTAGAAAAAAAATAACTGTACACAACAAGGTGTATAGTGCATAGCTACCCTGCGGGCTAGCTACGACACCATACACTTAACGTTAGCAAACATATGGACGAACTACACTTCAATAACATTTATCACTTTGCGAGTATGGTTGAATCTTCTATATTTTCCGAAGAAAACTTTTGGAATTATCCAGAAGAATATTTCATTGAACGAGCGATTAGTTTTAAAAAAGAAACTTTACTTCACCTCTACATTGAAACAACTATTTGGAATCACTACAATTATGACATCAGAAAAAGTACAGATTTTTATATTGATGATGCTGGCTTCTTTGAATACGTTAGAGAGCTTTCTATTTCATATAATGTGAATTTTGAATACTTAGACGAGAAAATCGATTTTGAAACTTACGAAGGAGATGATTTAGATCAAAAATTAAAAGATTGGTGGAATAATAATGAAATAAAATTCAGAGAATTATTTAACAAAATCGCAGATGACGTTTTTTACATCCTTTTTGGGAACAGAATGTTGCTCTTGAAATTTAATCAATTAGTCGCTAAAAATGTTTATGATACAACATTTCCAAAAGAGAATTTAAATACAAGCGGAAAATTAAAACGGAAATATATTCCACAATGGGTAAAGAAAGCAGTCTTTTTGAGAGACAAAGGAAGGTGTACTAAATGCAGTAGAGACTTAACTGGACTAATTGCAGTTGATACAAAACAACATTATGACCATATAGTTCCATTAAATCAATTTGGAGCAAATGACCCAACTAATATGCAATTATTGTGTGAATCGTGTAATTTAAAGAAATCAGGAAATAAAATAGAAACATCTAAATTGTACATAAAGTGGTGGAAATAAATACGATTTGCCAACACCGTGTATAATTAATTGCTTTGCCTCTCCTCATCTGGAATATTCCCAGGTTCGTAAAAGTTTACTAAATTAGTTGCTAAACCACGCAACTAATCTTATACAAACACGTTAACCCTAATTGAAAACAAACTTCGAAAATGATTGATGAACTCTATTTTAAAGATGATGGAAAAGTTAATATAACAGCTGCTTCAGTTGGTATTAGCAAAAGACGATGGGCTTGTGCTACTGGAAGAGATATTGAAACAGATAATTATATTGCTATAATGCAAAGTAATAGGTTTGACTTAATTCCTATTGTTTTAAATAACGAGGTTAAAGAGTATTTTATCACAAGCAAACCGAACGATTTTAGCAATATTGAGCGACATAAAATAACATTTTCGGACACTTTAGAACTAACAACAAATATTAGAACAGTAATTAATAATTTCTGTTCCGAAAAAAGAACATTTTATTTCCTAACTTTTCAAAAAGAAATTGCTGGTTTAATTACTATTGGAAACTTAAATTGTCGCCAAGTTCAAATCTATATTTTTCAAAGATTATGTGATTTAGAAAGAAGTTTAGATGAGTTTTTACTAGATAATCTTGAGCAAAAAGAAATAATTAATTGGATTGAGCAAAAAGTCAATCCAGAAAACGAAGAGGATAAATACAAAGGTATTTTAGAGCTTTACGACAAACTACTTAGTTTAGATTTGGAAAATACAATTACTGAGCATTTTTATTTTGTAGACTTTTTCAACATCTTTAACGAAGTAAAACTTTTTGAGAAATTAGGTTTAACCAAGAAAGAATGGAAAAAATTTAACAGCATAAATGAAATCAGAAAAAGAATTGCGCATCCCACCAGAAGTTTAATTGATAACCAGAACACAATAGATAAATTATCTAGCCGATTAAAAAAAATGGACGAATTATTATTCGCTCTGAACAACAACTAGGGCTAAAACCTTATATAATTCATTGCTAGTTATAGCCTACTTACAAAAATCCTCGCGGATTTTCTTGGTTCGTGTTTTATTTACTAACTTCATTGTTTAAACCACGCAACTAATCTTATATAACAACGTTATATGTAATTAAAGAATGGAAATAAAAGACCCAAATATTGCCTTAGAAACTTTTAGTAGTATCTCACAGATAACTTCCAAATTGGAATATGAAAAATGGGTCCGCTTCATTGATAATAATAGTGATTATTTTACTTGGTCCAAAAATACTAAACAAGGAAAATTAACATTAGCCAATCTTGATAGGATACCTACATCTATGATAGAAAAGGTTAAGGAAGGTTATAATAAAAAAAAGGCTTTAGCGGAATTTAATTCAAGAAATAATTATTATGTAATTGTTATTTCATTTAATAAAGAATATGGAATTATTTCCACGACTTTTATGAAAAAAATTACAAAAAAACACCTCGAAAAACTCTTAGAATTAGCAAATTATATGGATGGGTTATTACTAAATAATGGAAACGAAATTATTGACAAAAAATATATTTCTGAAATGAAATAAACTACATACAACACGGTGTATAAAACATAGCTAATAAGTGCTTAACCGAAAGGTTTATGTATATTTAGAAAGTCCGCCAAATTTTTAATTTGGCTTTTAAATCAAAGAAAAGATAAAAGCAAAATATTTATATTTAGCTAAGTAATAAACCGAAACGATAGTACTTACCACCTGCCCTACAATTCTTATAATGAACATTTTTTGTGATTTGAGATAACCGAAATGGTAATGATATTTAAGCGAAATATTAAGTCTGAATACGAGGAAAGATTAAAAAAATCGTTTCCAAAAGAATTGTATTCGGACTTGAATGAAGTTTTGAAAATTTTACCATTAGATAAGAATCTAGTTAAATTATGTGATGGCCAAACTCATAAGGTTGACAATCTAATTCACGAATTGGAATTGAATATTGAATTTAACAACGAAACTCTAATAATTCCTTCTAGACTTTATTTTAATGAACCAAATCCAGAATTAGAGAAATCTTTGACTGACAAACAAAAAGACATTTTAAATTGTATTTATTTACGTCATCACAATGGATATTTAAGAGAAAAACGACTGAATTTAATATCTGATAATTCAGAAAAGTGGACTGTTCCATTCATAATTCAATTAATTGGTGAATATGTTTATGAATTGCTTCCAGTTATTGAAAAAAAAATAAACAAAAACACTCTGGATTATTACGTTGATTTTATAGATGAAAATCCTAAATATTGGCAACAGACTGAAAGTAGAATGATAAGCTATTGGAATGAATATTATAGGTGCAAATTTCCGAAACTGAAAGATTATTTGGGATTTGAAATTGTTAACCGAATAAAAAAAAGAAAGCAGAATAATGGCTATAAGTAATTGCTAGTTCTATCCTACTTACAAATCCTAAAGCGTTGAAATTTTATCTAGTTTTTATTTGCTAAATTTAGTGCTTAAACCACGCAACTAACATACACAAAAATGTTGTTCCCAATTAAAAAATGAATAAACCAATACTAATAGTACTTATTTTAATAACAATTTTATCTTGTAAAACTGAAAAGTCAACTGAAATAATTGTTATTGGAACACTTCATAAACCAGAATCTAATTTTAATTCAGAGATTCTCTTTAATATACTAGAAGAAGTAAAACCTGATTTTATATTACGAGAAGTAGATTCTTCATTCTTTACTTCTGATTTTAGATACAAAAATGTATCAACAAGCAATGAAGCTATAGCATCAGAAAAATATTTTAAAAAATATTCCAAGACAAAATTAAGACCTTATGAGTTTGAAGGCAGAAATGAATACCGATTAAATATTGGTTCACGCCCAACAGACGGTTTTACAACAAAATTATTGGATAGCTTAAATAAAGCTAATTTATTAACTGCTGCTGAATCTAAAATTTACAATAAATATGAATCTCTTTTGGAGCCACTAATAATATTGGCTTCTAAATCACCTGAAAATTTTAACAACAGCACAACGGATAGTATTTGCGCAGAAAGACAGTATTATCAATATAAAATGTTATCGAAAATTACAAATGTAAGAGATGAGTTCTCAAATCGCTTTCATACCAAACCAAATGGAGAAAAAATAAGTTACCGAGATGGGTTTCAGTTAGCTTGTGATTTTTGGGATTTAAGAAATAAAACAATGGCAAAAAATATAATGACGATTTCTGAACAGAACAATGGCAAACGAATTGTTGTTCTCTGTGGATTTATGCACAGATATTATATTTTAAGTGAATTGAAAAAACTAACCAAAGGCAAGAAAATTATAATAAAAGAATATTACGAAGAATAAAACTAAGCACAACAACTCATAAAATTAATTGCTACTTCTACCCTATTTACGAAAGTCGTTTCTGACTTTTTTACTCGGTAATTATTTACTAAATTTAGTGCTTAAACCACGCAACAAACCATATTCTAAACCGTTAGCAAATATAAAAAAGAACAAAAAAAATAATTAATATAAAAAAATGAAAAACAAAATATTATTCATTCTGACTTTTTCAATTCTTTTCACTTCTTGTAAAAATGAAAATAATCAAAAAAAGATAGCCCCTGTAATTAGTGAGATAAAACCAGAAATAAAAAGCATATCCTATAAAGAAAAGGCTGAATCAGAAATAATAAGTATAATATCTGAATATGAGAATATCAGTTCTGTCAAATGGAATTCAAATCAGATATATAAAATTAAGGGTCAAATTGACCCAAATGAAAATATAACCGCTTTTTTACTTAATGGGCAACTTAGAAAAATGGAAGTTACTAAAAACTTAAAAGGCTTAGTAAAAATTTCCGAATTCTATTTAAAGGACAGCAATTTAAAACTAGTAATAGAAAAGGAAACCATTTCTAATGATTCAATAACTGAAAATCATTTTTATTTTAATAATAATAAACTTTTAAAAAAAGTGATTAATCTAAATTACGACAGTTTAGTTTCTAAAAAGGACTTAATGAGTGAAGAAAAAAGAATTAAAAAGAAGTTTGATAATTATGCTGCACAAATAATTAAAGAAATTATGAGCTCAAATAAATAACATTTGCTAACACTATATATAGCAAATTGGGTGATTAGCACTTAATCCAAAAGCTGTTGTTTATTTACTAAGACCGCCAAATAGAATATTACACGACAGCGAAATGGTCTTTTTTGGCTTTAAAACAAAATAAAAAGTTTTGGCTAAGTGCTAGACCAAAAAGTAACCGCTTATTTTCACGCAACTTTCCATATACAAAACCGTTATGGCCAAGCTGAAAAAAAACCAACTCTGAACTTTAAACCTTAAAAATCAACAAAATGAAAAAACTACTCACAACTACTTTATTGATATGTTGTCTTACTGCCTTTGGACAGGAAAAAAAATCAGAAGAAACTATTTTTGCGGTTTCAGAAGAACAGGCAATTTTTTTTGGTTGTGAAAAAATAGGTGGGAAAACTGCAAGAGAAAAATGCACGTACCAAAAGATCTATGAATATATAGGTAAAAATATCGATAGTAAATTAGCTATAAAAGAGGGAATAAAGGGTAAATACAAAATAAGAGTTACTATTAAAATTGATAGAGAAGGTAATATTTCAGAAACAATTACGGACTCTGAACACAAGAAAATTGATAGAAAAATTAAAAAAGCTTTTAAGAAGTTTCCTCAAATGATTCCGAATAAACAAAATAATATACCAACTGCAACCTCTTTCACTATTCCTGTGACATTAATTGGAAAATAATCAGATATAATTAAAAGATACTGAATTCTTATTCAAGCAGAGGGAATCTAAATGGACTTTCCTGTGAGTTTGCGCAGTCGTAATTTTAATCGGGAGGAATATGGTCAGTACGTGCTTACTTTTATGTGTTACAACTTGTTATAACAATGCCTGTAACAAATAAGGCAAAAGTACTATATTTAAAGACTTAGTTGTTTTAACCGAATCCACCAAATCTTTTGATTTGGCTTTAAAACAAAATATAAAAGCTTTGGTTAAGGGCTTAATCGAAAATTAATTACTTTTAATTTCCGTACTAACCATAGCCGAGACGTTGTGCATCATTATGAAAAACATTATGAAGAAAATTCAAACTATAACATTTTTACTATTAAGTTGTTTTATTTACGCTCAAAACAATTCGGCTTTTGAAATTGAATTCAGTGGAAAACTTTATTTTGACAACATAAAAGATAGCCTCAAGTATTCTAAATTTTACAGCAAAATGGATAGTGAAATTTCAGAGCGTATTCTTACAGCCGAAAAGGAAATTGTAATCATAAATAAGGACACCATATTGGTTGAACAGTTTCCGAAAAAAATTGGTCCTTCAAAAACAATGTATATTAGGAATTCTAATATAAACGATAGACTTGATTTAAACTCTGGAAAAAAAACTAAATGGAATAACCCATATATTACATCAAAATATCGTAAAATTAATAATTACGAAAGAATTTCTACTGAAGACCAAAAAATAATAGGAGAGGAATGTGAAGCGTGGATTTCAAAATCTAAAAATGGCTGGAATAAAATTTGGATTTCAAAAGTAAAATTAGAAAATTCAGAATTAGAATACCCAGACTTAATTATTAATGGGTTTTTAGTACTAAAAAGAACTAAACATTTAAATGGAGGTGGGAATATAGATTTTGAGGCTCAGTCAATTAACAAAATAAATATATCTAATTTCAAAAATATTTTGGGAAAACATTTAATAGTTGATATTAAAACAAAATATAGTCCTATTGATGAAAACCAAAAATTATCTGACAAATCAATAAAAGTTGGAAATCAAGTTGACAATTTTGCATTCAGAAATGTTTTCGAAAATGACCTTATTAAACTTTATGATATTACTAAACAAAAGAAATATACAATTGTAGAGTTTTGGGGAACTTGGTGCGTACCTTGCTTACTTGCAAATGAAAAAATTAAAGAGTTAAAAAAAACTTATGAAGATAATCTATCAATTTTCTCAATCAACGCCGATGATAGAAATATAAGTAAGTTAAAAAAAATGATTGAGAAAAAAGAAATGAATTGGTCTCACGGTTATGCGACTGAAAAGCTACTGAAAGTTTTTAATAATAAAGGAACTTACCCAAGGTTAGTTATATTGAATAACGAAAATCAAGTTTTGTTTATTGGAAACCCACAAGTTGATTTAGATAAAATAAAAGAAGTATTGAATAAATAACAATGCACAACAATGGCTATAAGTAATTGCTTGTTCTAGCCTATTTACGAAAGTCCTTTCTGACTTTTTCACTCGGTAATTATTTACTAAATTAGTTGCTTAAAACACGCAACTAACCATACATAAAACCGTTGTCATTATACCAAAAAAACATAATAAAAATGGGAAATTGGATTGAAAAAATAGAACTAGAAGGCAAAAAAGTGAAATTGATTCCATTAGAGAAATCACATAAGATTGGACTTTTAAAAGCGGCAACGGATGGAAAATTATGGGAAATGTGGTTTACTTCGGTTCCTTCAGAAAAAAATATCGATAATTATATTGACCACGCCCTAATTCAAAAACAAAATGGGGCTGAGTTTCCGTTTGTGGTGTTAGACAAAAAAAATGGAAATATAATTGGTTCTACAAGATATTATAATATTCAACCGGAACACAGGAGATTGGAAATCGGCTATACTTGGTACGCGAAAAAGAATCAACGGACTGGAGTAAATACGGAATGTAAATATCTTATGTTAAAATATGCCTTTGATGACTTAAACTGTATTGCTGTACAATTTTTAACAAATTGGCACAATTTACCTTCAAGAAAGGCAATTGCCAGACTTGGAGCAAAGCAAGACGGGGTTTTAAGAAATCATAGATTAAATGCCGATGGTAGTTGTAGAGACACTGTAGTTTTTTCAATAACTGAACAAGAATGGCCAGGAGTGGAGAAGACATTGAATTACGAGATGGAAAAGTACAACGGCTAACAATGTGTATAAAACATAGCTAATAAGTGCTTAACCCAAAAGTTTGTGTTTTATTTGCAATGACCGCCAAATAGAATATTACAAGACAGCGAAATGGTCTTTTTTTGCTCTTAAAATGAAAAAAATAAAGGCAAACAAAATGCTTTACCTCGTGCTAAATTAAAAGTCTTCTGACTTTCTATTCCCGTACTAAACCATACACGAAACGTTGTATGCAATTACACTTTTTTCGGGAAAGAAAATAATTACTTTACACAAAGGTTTAATTAACTCAAAAACAGAATTACTAACGCTTGATTTTCAGTCAAATATAAAAAACGATAAAAATTTAAACCATATAACATGAATAGAATATTAGTGATTGTACTATTGATTGTATCAGTAAATATTTATGCCCAAAACCAAGAAGTAAATTTAGGGAAATTTACTTTTGTTTATAATGGCTTTAATGGTTACCAAGTTAGACTTAATTTGGAAAAGCCTAATAATAAACTTCATTTAATAGAGATTGACACGATTTCTGTAATAGATGATAAAGGTAGAATTTTCAAAGAAGTTTCCAGGTATTTTAAAGATTACTCTACAGGAAATTTTATGTTAAGACACTATGAAAATAAAGAAAAATTTAAATACGTAAACATAAATGGTGTTATAGAGTACTTTCAACCCTCAAAAGAGAAAAGTTCACATATTTATTTAGGGCGATATAAAGAATTAAAGACTGGAGAAAATCTTATTCCAGAAAATATATTAACTAAAGAGTCCTCTCTGTACTTTGGACTAGTTGACATAGATGACATGAAAAAACTACTCCCTCCTAGTTTGACTTTTGATGGTGAGCCTATAGATTTTTCAAAAATTGCATTGGTTTATGCTATTAGATTCCCTAAGAATAAAAAAATAATAGGTGTTTTTAATAATGAAATTGCGCCAAACCCTTTCAAAAGTAAAATAATTATTACAAATAAAGAAAATGGAATAACTTATTACATGTGTCATAGATTTGATTTTAATCAAATCTATGACACAAATAAAATAAACAATATTAAGATAGAATTAATGATAGAAAATGAAGAGTCGATTTCAAAAATTCCATTTGAGTTTAAAAAAATCTTAGTTGAAGAATTTTAAAACAGCATACAACAAAGCCCTGTGGTAAAAACAAGTGAAAATCCATTAATTTTTAGCTAAAGTACTTCTATAAGAATCATCATATATTAAGCGGGATTTTTACAGTGGTAATGCTTAGTACTTGGTTGTTTACGAATCTCGAACCGTTGGGGCTAACAGATTTTGTGCGTAAGTAATTATTTACTAGATTAGCCACTTTAAACGCACAACAAACCATATAAAACAACGGTAACAGCAATTAAAATAAATTATGAAAAAATTAAAAATCACATTATTTGGACTACTATTAGGAATATTAACTGCTTGTAATCAAGTAAAATTACCAAATGATGTAATTGAAGACGATAAGGCTTACGAAAAACTTACTGAATATATTTATTCACACTACCCTAACTTAAAAGACAATATTGAGGTAATGGAGTTTTCTTATAACAGCTCAATACACCCACAACGAGATGAAATATCTAGTTCTTTATCAATGAATTTAGTAAAAGGAAGTAATACCGACAGGATTGTAGAATATACTGTAAATAATGAAGGTAGATTGAGTAATTACATTGTAGATATTTCAGTGGGAGATATGATGGATCAAAAATTATCCAATACATACGAGACTTACAAACCATTCCTATTTTCTGATAAACAAATTAATTTGGAGAGTCTAAGAAAAATAATTTCAAAATCTATTGAAGAATTTAAAAAAGAAACAAATGTTGAAAAAGCATATTGTACATCTTTAAGTGTAGAAAAAGAAGCGAATAAAGAACCTGAAATAACCGTAATGATTTCTCAACGAAAATTTGGGTCAACAATAAAGAGATTAACTCGATGGACAATTGATGGTCAAAAAAAATAACTTTTATTAACAAAGTGTAAAAATAATAAGGGTTCATAATCTAACCCAAAGTTTAGTGCTTTCAAATAAGCCCTCCCAGTTATTATCCCAACGCTTCTGGAGGTATTAATACTGTAAAAGACTAAAGCAAAATAAATCCCGAAGCGTTGGGATAGCTAAGTACTAATGCTCTATCCTACTTTTCTTTCACTAAACGTTGGTTAGAGAATATATAAAATTATATACAAATGAAATACCTAAAATTTTTAATTACAATTTCAATAACTTGTTTAATAGCCAGTTGCAGTGCCACCAAGGAAATTAATGGTACTTTTATTAATTTAGATATACAACAAAATGATGGTTATATTGCTACTTTAGCAAATAATAAAAAACTTGAAAATATAAAAATTAATGAAGAAGGCGAATTTAAATTTAAAGTACCAAAGAAAAGAAAAACGTATTCTTTAAATATTAAAAATAGTGTTGGAGATTTAGTAGTTTCGAAATATGGTCGCATTACAAACAAAACTAAAAATGTAATTGTATTAAACAATGGAGTTGAGTTTTGGCAAAAAATAATAGTAGTTAATAAAGACGAAGATTTCAAAAGCATATACGATAAAGAAGTAAACGCTTTTAAACAATTAGATAAAGAAAAAACAAAAGAAGTTAAGGGAGTTTTTTTGAATTTAGGTGATACTTTAAAAAAATTTAGATTTAATATATTTAAGATTTCAAGCCAAAGGTATAATACAATTAATAAGAAAGGCGAATTTCGATTCAAATATCCTAAAAATCCAGAATCTGGATATAAATTAATTATTGAATTTGATCGTGGCGATAAACTTGTTGATCCTACAATTTTTACTAAATATATTCCTATTGACACCGAACGTATAATTGCTTTATATGATGGAATTAACAAAGAGTTGATCTTTGTTAAAAAAGGTGATGATTACGATAAAATATATGAAAATGCTTTGCTAAATTTTAAACAAAAATTATCTACAAAAGATAATCATGGACCTATTTTTCCAGGATGCGAAAAAAGTTTTGACTATGCTAGCTGTTTTAGCAGCGAATTAAACAAACATATTACTAGGCATTTGAATATTAGAGATATTTCAGCCAATTCATTAGGCTTATCTCCCGGTAGAAAAACAGTGAACGTACAGTTTGAAGTTGATGAAAAAGGAAATGCAAATATTATTTCAATAAAAGCACCTCATAAATACTTAGAAAGGAGAGTCTCTATGGTATTTGACAGACTGCCAAGAATGAAGGCAGCCATTAAAGATAGCACACCAATAAAGACAGAATTTAATTTACCTGTATACTTAATTTTAACTGACGATTAATTTATTTTAATTGATGCGAGCAACGATGAAAGATACTTACACACAACACCGCAAATAATTAATAGCTAGTTCTTACCTAATTATGAATCCCACAGCATCGGGACTTACGGATTTTACAAGTAAGTAATTACACACTAAATTAGCTACTTAAATGCAGTACTAAACACCCATAGCCTGAACATTAACAAACATTAAAAAAATGAAACTTTTAATTATATTTTTAATTTCAACCCTTGTTTCTTGTGCTCAAACTCAAAAGTCTAGTAATAAAAATGTTGAAAAAGTATATTTTAATTCAGGCGCACTTAAAGAAGAAGGACTACTAATAAATGATAAAAAAGAAGGGCTATGGATAACTTACAGTGAAGATAGTATCATTAAAACAAAAATAAATTATAAAAATAATTTAATGGATGGTCTTGCTATTAAATATAATAAGCTAGGTGAGATTTATAAAAAAATAACATATAAGAATGGCTTAAGAGATGGTTATTATGAAACTAATGCAAAGATTTTTGATGAGAATTATAAGCCAATGAGCAAGTTTCCAAAAACAATAGGAACATATAAAAATGATACTATAAAGATTGGAAAATGGACTTCCTACTATGAATATAAAGAAAAACTATTACACTCTATAGAAAACTACAACAACGATGGTGTTAAAATTGGTGAATGGAAAGAGTACTTCAAAAATGGCAAACTTAAACATATAAAATACTTCAATAAATTAGGAGTTAGAGTAAAATCTTGGAAATACTATTTTAACAATAATACTATTGAAAAAGAAATGTATTATGATGAAAAAGGAAATAAAATAGGTGTTTGGAAAGAATACTATGAAAACGGTAAATTATACTACAAAGCTAATTATCTAGATGGAGAATTGAATGGGTTTTACAAAACTGGAGAGCAAAAATTTAATGGACAACTTAAAAAGGATGAACTTCAAGGAAAATTTACTGAATTTTATAAAAATGGTAATATAAGAACTATTAGAAATTTTGAAAATGGAATTAAAAAAGGTAAGGCCATAAGCTACCACACAAACAAACAAATAGAAAAAAAATGCACACACATTAATGATACATTATATAGCGGAAACTATGTTGAATATTATGAAAATGGTCAATTAAAATCAGACAGAAATTTTAATACCGAAGGAGTACCCATAGGAAAATGGAAAGAGTATTACGAAAACGGAAATTTATCTATTTTAAGTAAACTCCCAGATGGAATACATAAAGTTTTTTATAAAAATGGTAACTTAAAAATAAAAGGACAATTTAAAAATAGCCTTGAAGATGGATTATTTAAAGAATTTTACGAAAATGGAAAACTAAAAAGTATTACAGAATATCCAAATGGCGAGTCTATTGAATATTACCCTGATGGCAAAACAATAAAACTTAAAGTAAAGTTCAATAGCCTAAGAAAGGAAAATGGAAACTACATTTCATATTATGAAACTGGAAATCTTGAAAGTACAGGAAATTTTAAAAATGGACTTAAAGATGGTATTTGGAAATATTTTGATTATTACTCTTCAGAAGAGAAAGTAGTCCGAATCACCGAATACAATAATGAATTAAAAATTAATGAAAAAAGATTTTTTGAAAATGGCGATTACTATATAATAACATTAAATAAAGAACCTTTAAGTATAGAACCTATAAGTGAATCGCTATTATTTGATTACGAAAAATATAATGCATCGCTATATAATAAAGATAATCAACTTATTGGCGAAGGGAAAATGAGCGGTGTCAAGTATAAGAGTGGTAGGTGGAAATTTTTCTACACCACAGGAGAACTAAAAAAAATTGCATATTATCGTAGAAATGTAGAAGTAGGAAATGAAAAAGAATATTATAAGTCTGGACAAATAAAATCTATAAGACTAAGCAGTATAAAATATTCAGAATATCATCCCAATGGAAAATTAAAATTAACTGGAAAAATGCGGGGTGATAAATTAGATGGGGAGTGCGTTTTTTATGACATTAATGGTAAGTTTAAAAAGAAAGTTATTTATCAGTTTGGAAATATTAAAGAATAATATTCGCCAACAAAGCCCTGTGGCAAAAAACAAGTAAAAGCCCATTAATTTTTAGCTAAAGTACCTCTATAAGAATCACCATATATTATACGTGATTTAGCTTTAGCAAAGGCACAGTATTCCGTTACTTTGGATCTCGAAGCCATAAAATTTTATCTAGTTTTTATTTATTAAATTAGTTACTGAAACACGCAACTAATCTTATACAAACGCGTTATCATTTATTGCGATACGAATTCTAGTTAAGTAAAAAATATTTAAATTAAAACTCATCATGTCTAAATTTCATTTTATTATGGTTCTTATTATTTGGGGCTTGTCTTTAGACTTACTAGTAAAAACAAAGCGTTCGTTATCTAGTATTTTATTAAATACTGGTCTTGGATTATTTGTTGTGTGTATTTTCCTTAATGTCTTTTTAGATTTAAGAAGCCCTATCTTATACATTATTCGGAATTATGTTTCTGCTATACTTATTGTTATTGGTTTCTTTATGTTGGTAAGGAAACATATCAAATAACATGTAATTCTACAGTAAAATAAAAGTCATTTAATATGGCTAAAAAATTAAAACATAAAAATTCGGGTTGTGTTTAATCTTAAAAGTTAGTGCCTTTTTACACGTTACATTTCATACAAAAAGACCGTTTATACCTAATTAAAAAACCACTCGAACTCTAATTAAAACTCGAGTGATTCTTAAAAACTAACTATTAATTTAACCGTTGTTTTACAGATTTAACCGTGTCTAGAACAGATTTTTCAAAAGAAATTGGCTTCCAGTTAAACACTTCTTTTGTTTTGCTAACATCTGCGTTATAAGTGTTCCCAATAAAAGGTTTCATACCTTTTAAATCGCTATTAAAATTAGACATAAATTTTAATAAGAAATTTGGACCTTCTAAAGTGCTTACTTTATCGTTTCCATTTGATTTTAGAATTTGAGCCATTTCTTTAAACGAATATGGATTTTCGGTTGCAACAACAAATCGTTGTCCGTTTGCCTTCTCATTTTCTAAAGCCTTAACGTGTATACTGGCAATATCTCTTACATCAGACATATTCATACGTACTTTGGCAAGCATTGGCATTTTACCCGTAATCATATCCTTAACAATATTCATTGATTCTCCAGAGAGTTTATCTGACAAGGTTGGTCCCCAAATTGGACCTGGATTAACAACAACCAATTCCAACTTATTATCTCCTTTTTGAGTTTCAATAAAATCCCAGGCACTTTTTTCTGCAAGTGTTTTACTTTTTACATAGGCAGACATATTTTTAGCATTTGGGTTAGTCCAAGTATCTTGTTCTATGTTTAATGACTTATTTGCATCACCAAACATTGCTACCATAGAAGAAGTTAAAACCACGCGTTTTACACCTGCACTTTTAGCAAAATTTAATGCACGTTGTGTACCGTCAATAGCAGGTTTTATAATTTCGTTTTCATCTTTAGGCTCACTTGCCACATAAGGCGAGGCAATATGTAAAACATAGTCACAATCTTGCATTGCTTCCATCCAGCCTTCATCTTTTAAAAGGTTAAGCTCACAAAACTCTAAATTACCATTGGGTTCAACTTCTTTTTTAATTAATCTTATTAATTCATCTGTTTTAGATAAGTTCCTGACAGAACCTTTTACGGCATATCCGTTTTTTAGTAATTCCACTGCTGCGTGCAGACCAACATACCCTGAAACTCCTGTTACTAATACTTTTTTCATTTTATTATATTTATTTATATCAAAATATTACTTGCTAATTGCAAGCAAAGATACTATTTTACTTTTATTTTGCAAGTAATAAATAATTAAACGTATTTTTACAGAATTATTAGTATGATAATACCACATTAAAAATGGAACATAAATTTAGATGCAGCTGCCCTATTACAAGCGCTATTGATATTATTGGAGATAAATGGTCTTTAGTAATTATTAAGCAAATGTTGACTGAAGAGAAAAAGACCTTTAAAGATTTTATTGAGAGCGAAGAAGCTATAGCAACAAATATTTTGTCTTCGAGATTAAAAATGTTAGAAGAATTTAAAATTATAGTAAAAGGAAAACTTCCTGAAAACAAGAAAACAAACATATACACATTAACCGAAAAAGGAATTGCACTTACACCATTAATTGTAGAACTATCTATTTGGAGTGATGCTAATCTACGAGAGTTTCATTCTGATTTATATGCAGGTGAAGAGTTAAAAATGTTAAGAGGTAACAAAGAAAAGTTTATTGAAAATATAGTAGAAAATTATAAGAAGAATAATTAGCTATAATAGCGTATTGAGAAAAAAAATAAAATGTCATTTTTTGACACTAAATATAAATTAAAAGCTAACGAATATAGTTTGGTGGTAACATTAGTATTAATAATTCTAATATTACTCTTAGTAAAGACTATAAAAACGGATATGATTAAAAAATTTCTACTAAGACTAGCTATTGTTATGCTTCCTTTGGTAGTTATTTAATTAGGTGCTTAAACCACTCAGCAAACCATACAAAAACACGTTGAACAACATTTCTAAAAACGGCATAATTATTGTTAAATTCCTATAATATTTTAACTATAAAAAAACAGTTTAAATGAGAAAATCATTACTAACACTAGCTTTTTGTGCACTGACTTTAATTGCAAAATCACAAACCGCAAGTGTTGAACAATCCATTTATGGAATACAAACAGGAGTTTTAGGAATTTGGGCTCATAAAGAGACAAAATTATCTAATCAAATTGTTTTAAGAGCAGAAATTGGAATGGATGCTGGTTTTTGGGGAGGAAGTTTTTATCCTGAAAATGGATATTTAATGACACCTGTAATTAGATTAGAGCCTAGATGGTATTATAATCTTAACAAAAGAGTCTCTAAATCGAGAAATATTAGCGGAAATAGCGGGAATTTTTTAACACTACAAACAAATTATAACCCAAATTGGTTTGTAATATCAAATTATGATAATGTAGAAGTGGCTGACCAAATTTCCATAATACCAACTTGGGGAATTAGAAGAAATATTGGGAATCATTTTACATACGAAACTGGAATTGGAATTGGATACAGATATATTTATGCTAAAAGTGTGGGGTATTTGGAAAATGAAGAAGAAGCTGCTTTGAATTTACATTTAAGAATTGGTTACCGATTTTAATTAGAATAATAAACGACACCACAACAAAGTACTATTGGAGATTAAAGAATATAAACTTTCTGAAAAAGAACTTAAAAAAATTAAGAAGAAATACTGGAAATCTATACTGGTAAATGCTATTATGTTTTTGGTGTTTACCATACTATTTTATTTGTCAAATAAAAACAGAACTAATTATGATTTCTCCTTAATACTTTTCAATATATTATTTGGCATAGCTGTATTATTATTATTTCTAAATTTAATAGGTACTATACTTAGTAGCAAAGACTTAAGAAAAGATAGCAAGGAAAGAAAAAAAATAAAAACTGCAATTATTATAAAAGAAAAGAATGAGCTTGTTAAAACAGGATCTAGCAGGAGTAATATTAGTACAACCACCTATAGACTGTTGTTTGAAAACAACGATTTTTTGACGGTATATGATGTAAGAAAAAATGATTTCAATAAAGTAAAGGTGGGTGATACAATAACTTTGGTTTGTGCCAAATACAGCAAATTAGTTATTAAAATTGAATGGAATTCTATAAGTATAAAAAACAAAGGTTACTTAGCCTAAACTTGTTTGCAGTAATGGTTTTAAGCAATTTAAGCTATGTAGAAAAGCATTCATTTTACAAAAAAACTCAAGGTTTAACCAAATATTAACTAGATATTCTAAGAATAGAATTAATGTGGGATAGTTAAACATTACATTTGAAAGAAATGAAATTATTATGAATTATTCTGTGATGGGCAGCTGTCACAAAAACTGTTTACAACAATGCCTGCCTAAACGTAATGCAGAATTTAAGATAAACCGTAAGGTTTGTGTATATTTATAAAGTCCGCTAAATAGAATATTACGCGACAGCGAAATGGTTTTTTTTTTGCTTTTAAAAATGAAAAATTAAAAACATAAAAATTCGGCATCTTTTTACACGCTACGTTTCATTCACAAGACCGTTGTGTTTAATTCCAAAAACAGCTTAAATTATTATGAAAGAATTGACATTTGAAATAATTTTCTTAGCGGTTTTAATACTCGCGTACTTTGGAGTTTATTACTTATCTAATTATTTGATTACTTATGAGCTAAAAAAGAAAAACACGAATAGAATATCTAACGTTAAGACTTACAAAACAATAACAAGAAGAGGTGAAGAATATGATTATGAATTTCCTCTAAACCCAAATATTGACGGATTTTGGATTAGATTCTTTGCCAAATTATCTGATTATAGTATTTATGCAGGATTCTTCTACTTGTTTAACAAAATGTTTAAGGAAATAAACTGCTATCCTTTTATAATAGCTTTTCTTGCCTTATTTATTATCAATCCGATTTTTGAATCATTAACTGGTAAAACATTTGGGAAATATATCTTTGGTATGAGAGTAATTGACGATTTTGGAGATAACCCATCATTTTTGACATCATTTATTAAAAATCTATTACAACTTTTTAGTATCGTATTTTTAATATTCTCAAGTTCAACTTTATTGGAAGACGAAATGTTTTTTCATAACAAAAAGACATTTACGTACACAATTTGGAACAAAGACAAAGAAAAAATTTTAACGCAATTAAATACCTAAACAAAACTAATAAGTTCTTAACCCAAAGTTTAGTGTATTTTTATAAAGTATGCCAAATATTTTGATTTGACTTTGAATAAGAAAAATTAAAAAGATTTGCTTGACCAGAAGCTAAAAGCCTGCCAGATTTCTACAGGATTTTACTCATAGCTACAACTTTAGCGTTAGGCAAATAAAATATTTAGTAAACAAATGCAATTATAAAGAAAATAAAACATTATGACTTCAAACTATTTTTCAACAATAAATAATTTGCAAACAAAGCATACCTATAAAAACTTAATTCTAATAAGTTTATTGACTATACTAGTTTTTAGCATACCACATATTTCATATTCCCAAGAAAAGAAGACAGAGCAAACATGGGAACTACCAGAGATAAAAAACTCATCGGTAGTTGTTAAAACTGAAACCAATTATTCAGAAATAAATGACACTATACCAATTCGTGGAACACAATACATGATTAGAGTTCCAGAAGCATGGAATGGGATTTTATTGAACGATTTAGATTATTTACAGTCTGCCAATTCAGAAAGAAATCTTCACCTTTTAGAAGAAGGATATGCATTATCAGGCACTAAACGCCGTCCAGATAGATTTTCGAATTATGACCCTGCTCACGAAATCCACGACATTATTTCGGTGCTTGATATTTTTGAAAAAACATTTGGAAAGCCAAAACACACAATACAATTGGGTTGTTCTGGTGGTGGCACAATAACTTTGGCTATGGCTGAAATTCATCCTGACCGCATAGACGGAGGAATTGCAGGTTGTGCCGCAACAAGTGCTTGGATGGCAAATACACATATGGACGCCCTATTTGTATTACAAGCTCTAATTGCTCCAAAATTACCTATTGTTGGACTTCCTTTAAAAGGTAAAAGAATAGAAGAAATAGAGTTAAGTTGGCAAAAAGCTATTAAAGCAGCACAACAAACACCAGAGGGGCGTGCACGTATAGCCTTAGCATTTACCATTGGTCAATGGCCTGCATGGGGAGCTGCTTGGATGGAACCTTTTCCCCAACCAGATGTAAACAATGCAGATGAACTTCAAGAAAGCATGTATAAGTGCTTAATAAAATTACTACCATCCCAAAAAGCTTTTGGCACAGGTATGCTAGAGCAATCTGGTGGTGGACAACTAAGGTTTAATGATGGAGTTGATTATACTGAGTATTACAAAAATGGCAATCCTGATTTTAAAAAGGCTGTTGAAAAATTATATAAAAAAGCAAATATAAAGCTGGAAGATGAACTTATAAAAATAAACGCAGCTCCTAGAGTAAAAGCTAATGCAAAAGCACTAAACTACTGGAGTTCCCCGGGACGAACACATATTGGAGAACCTAAAATACCACTATTACGAATAAACACAACTGGCGATGGTTTAGTTTATCCTAGTATGGCACAAGGTTATGGAGAGTTGGTTGAAGAAAAAGGCTATTCCAAACTTTTTAGACAAGCTTACGTTAATAGTTGGGGGCATTGTACTTTTTCTTTAGCTGAATGGTTGGCAGCAATTGAAACAATGGTACAACGAATTGAAAATGGAGAATGGCCAAATACTGATCCTAAAACATTAAATTCTTTGGGAAAATCTTTAGATGCAGAAAGCGATGTTCGTTATATTGATTATAAGCCTGTTGGTAAATACAATAGAACGTGGAGTCCTTCGGTTGATAATTTTATTGAGAAACAAAAATAAAATACATCAGTAACAACTGCTGTTAATACCCAGATATAATTAATGCGATAACTTAGTATTTATATGATTTTAGGGCCTCCTAATCATCAGAATACAAATGGCTATATTAAATGATATTTCAAGGAACTAACAACCAAACTGTAGAACTAAGGATAATAGATTATCAGTTTCCTAAAATTACCAATTGTGAATATAACTCTAATTGGCTTCTAATTTACTTAAATGTAAAAAGTGATTTTGGTAATTGGCAATACACAGATCCATCCCTGTTAGTAAAGGAAGTTTTAGAAATTATAGATTGGTTAAAAAAAATATATAAAAACGAAACGCCAAAATATAAATGTTTGGAGTTTATTGAGCCAAATTTGGCTTTTGAACTAATAAACACTGGTGTGGACTTTAATACTATTCGCATAAAATTTGATTTGGAATCTAAGCCTCAGAATGCAGATGATGAAAAGGATTATTTTGTGGACTGTAATTTTAATAATTCTGAACTGAACAAAATTATTGAAGGACTAAAAAAAGAATTAAAACCCTATTTAAAAAGAGCTGTCAAATAAAAAAAACCAGCTATTTTCTTCATTAACTAAACACTTTATCTTCTTTACACAGTACTAAAAGCAAAAAACTGATTGTTAATTTACTAATAACCATTAGTTAATCTGCTTAAAGTATTTGCCTAGTAATTTTGACTAAAATTAATAACAACTTTTAACCAAAATTTAAAAAATGAAAAACCTACTTAAAACAAAAATGATGATATGTATCATTATTTTAACCAGTTTACAAAGTGTTTCTGCACAAGATGCAAACCAAATGAACAAACAGCGCAGATATGATGAAATATCATGGCTTATTACCCACAACGCAAACAATAATAATACAGATGGCCCACAAGGTTTTTTTGGCTGCTTAGGCGGAAGAAATCAAGGAAAAGGTATTAAAGCCCAACTACAAGATGGTATTAGAAAGTTTATGGTAGATATACACAATGTTCATGGCGAATTAAGATTAAAACACGGATCACCAAATATGTGTATGATGGATGCCAAAGACTTTAACAACATTATTGAAGATTGGTTAAAAAATCATCCGTTAGACATTATTACACTACACGTACAAGCCGGCCGTAACTTAGGGATTTCTGGTATGGATGATATTTTTTACGGAAGAAGAAGTGGCTACAAAAATATGTCTAACTACATATACAACCACAGTACTTTTGTTAGTGCTAGTAGACCTGCAAATTCTGGCTCAGATACTTACCCTACAATTCAGGAAATGATTAACTCTAATAAAAGACTAGTTATTTTTAGTGAAACCAACTACAATAGTAATATTTACAGATACGAGTTTACAAATACAGTACAAAACCCGTATAGAGCAGGGAAAGTAAGTCATCTTTGGGATACCAATAAGTTTAAGGTAGACAGAGGCATAGACCACAAAACAATACTTACAGTAAACCATTTTGCAGGAGACGCACCAACATACAACGCAGACAAAAATAAATCTAGAGAAGCCAACAAAGATGTAAGCAAAAAAGCGGTAACTGCTTGGTTTCAGTTTGGGCACAGACCTTCGGTTGCTATAGATTATTATAATTTATCTAATGGAAGATCTACCATATCTCAGATTAACGAAGTAAACACTTTTAATGAAGTTAGAGGTAGATTTATTGACTCTAGAAACCCTAATTCTCACATTAAAAATGTGACAACTTATTTAGCCGAATATGTAAATGGTCAATGGAAAAAAATTAAAAACATTGAGTATAAAGGAGAAAGAGCAAAATGGAATTTATTTTACTCTTTTCCTGCAAGACCAAATGACAATAGAGCACTTTTTTTTGAACACCCTAACTATACCTTTTCTCCTAGTTTTATTAAAATTGGAGATTATGATGGTACTCAAAGTAAAACCTACACAGTTAATATTACTGCCAGTCAAAAAAATACATCAAGGTCTTTTGCCGCTAACTCAACATTAAATCAACTGGCTGTATACCCAAATCCATCTTCAAACGGGGAATTAACTTTTAGCTACAACACAGACCTACCTAAAAACTTAACATTAGACTTATATGATTTAAAAGGACAACTCATAAAAAGGCTTACTAATAAAACGGTTATAGGTAAAAATGAACTGTATTGGAACTTTAATGGTTTAAAAGGAATTTATATTCTTAAAGGTAAATTAGGAGAAGAAACAATTACTAAAAAAGTAGTATTTAAATAAAAAATTAAAGAAACAGGGAAGTTCACTTCTCTGTTTCTTTTTTCTACTAGTTGCATTATTTTTTTTACAATAACTGGTTGTGTAAACAATTATGTAAAGAGTTTTTTTATTATACCAATCATAAAATTTAATTTCAGGACATTAAACGTAAAATATTTATATTTGGCCATATAACACATACTACAACTAGCTGTATTAACTCCTGAACCTTTACAAGAAAATGATTATTGAAAAAGAAGAAAAATTTAAAGAGGTACTTTCTAAAATAGAAGGGAAAATTGACGAACAGAGCTTTTTTAATAAGTTCTTAGAGTTATACCCTGAGGATTGGAAAAAACTTAAAATTACATTTTCAAAATTTAAGAGAAGTAAACAGTTTGGAAAAACAATTCCGCTACCTAAGCCAGAAACGTCATTACGAAAAGAAATTAGATTATGGCTACAAAAGCAATAAACTTAACTGCTATACTAATTGCTAACAAAGCACAAAACAATCCCTTTTAATTATGAAATTTACACTCTTATTTTTTTTGTTTACAATAGCGGTAAACGCACAAAACATAAAGGGAACTGTTTTAAACAAGGAAACCAACAAACCTATAGAAAATGTAAGCATAACAATTAAAGGTGAATCTACAGGCACATATACCAACAGTAAAGGGCAATTTGCATTACATTACAGCTCAAAAATAAAATCTACTACCAAACTAATTTTTTCTAGTATTGGCTACAACAAAAAAGAAGTATTTGCCGAGGTACTAAAACAAAATAATTATGTTGTTTTTCTTTTACCCAAAGTAGAAAACTTAAAAGAGATTATAGTTTCTTCTAATAAAAAATTAAAAAGAAATATTGGCTATAAAAAACTAGCAGAAATGCCTTTTGGTGTATCTAACTTTGGATCTACAATTATTAATGATAAGCTGTACGTAACTGCTGGTGATTTATCTTTTATTGAAGAAAATGAAAAAAGAGCTATAGATAATTCTGAAACTATGTCTAAGTTATTTTCAAACTTAAAATTAAATGGCTCCTGGGAGGGTTATAGTAACAAAATACAGATATATGATTTTAAAAATAATTCTTGGGAAGTTACTAAGGAAAAACTAGATAAAAAGGCATTTCACAAAACAGTTGCTGTCAATAATAAATTATACATTTTTGGAGGTAAAACAATATCTCCAAACAAAAAGAGAGAATATTTAAATAATAAAATTGAAATATTAAATACAGCCACAAATGAGATTGTTATTGATGATGCATACCCACACCAAGCTATAAATTTCACTGCTGTAACCTACCAAGAAAATATAATTATAATGGGAGGTTCTACTAAATTATTAGACAACGGAAAAAAATTGTATCGTAACAATTCTTATATATTTAATACCACTACAGGTTACTGGCACCAATTAACAAATATGTTAAAAGACAAAGAAGCTAACGGTATAGCAGCAAATAACAAAGTCTTTTTAATTGGAGGTTTTCGTAACGGACCATTAAAGAACATTGAATCTTACGATTTAGAAACTGCAAAATGGGAATTACAAGGAACATTATTTAACGGAATTGAAAAACCTGCACTAGCTTACAACAATAACATTATTTATATTTTCAACTCTAAAAAAATACTTACTTACAACACTAAAACAAATCTTTTAAAGGAGTACAAAATAGATATCCCTTTAAAATATGCCAATATGCATTATTTAAATGGCAAGTTGTATATACTTGGTGGCTCTAATAGTTTTAATTACAAAATAAAGACCTCAAAAGAAGTATATAGTATAGACTTACAAGAGTTTAAAACAACAAAAGTTGCCAAGGAAAAATATATAAGTTAAACAACAAGATACTTACAAATAAAAAAAACCACAATAAACATCTAGTGCCTTTTGCGGTTTTTTTATTCGATTATTAAGTTTATTAAACTTTATCAAAACTTAAAAACACTCTGTTGTCTTTATTGGCTGCAACATCTAATTTTCCGTATATATACCCCATACCTGTGTGAGATAATGATACAATTGGCCAATTGCTATTTAACACTGTAAAATCTGCTAGTTTGGTATCAAAATCTAACATTAAAATTAAACCATCTTTTTCTTGACTATTAATTGTCCAGCTGCCATTTACAGTGGTATTATTTGCCTCTGCTACAACTTCACCAGAGTCTTTGAAAACAAAGGTAAAACTTGATAATTTAGAAGTCCTATCTATATAAGCAGTAAGGCCTTTTTTCTCCACTAAGTTATCTATATTCCACGTATTTTTTAAAAGAATATCTGTTAGTAATGTAACTGTAATACCTTTTTCTTCATTATTTTGATTCTCTTGGTTGTCCTCTTCATTTTCACTACCCTGATCTCCATTAGTTTTGTCATCAGTATTTTTAGTGTCATCTTCTGTATTTTCTTCTGTTTCCACCAGAGGGGTTTCTGCTTGTTCGTCAGGAGTTTCAAACTCTTCCTCAGACTGGCAAGAAGTTAAAGCTAAAATTAAGATCAGACTTAAAAGTAATTGTTTCATTTTTAATTGTGTTAAGGTTAAATTCATTTATCAACCTTTAAACAACTAAGCGTTTAAATCCCCTACTGTTAAATATTTCTTAACGATTTTTAATTCAGTTTAAAAATAACATCTTGCGCCTCTAAGTCTGCCAATAATTTGGTTGTAATATTTATCTTTTGTTTACGGCTAGCCAAATCTACCTTAATTTGCTCTTCCATTTCATAAACTTCAAATTTTAAAGGATGTTTTCCTTCTTGATCATCAGAATTTAATGTCTGTTTTAAATTATAAACATCTTGTTCTTTAAGCGTATCTATATTAAGTTTTATGGTTAGCTTTTTAGCGTATTGCTCCATTACATCTTGCAACAGCATAAAACTATTAAACTGTAGTCTAGGATCTCCTTTTTTGCCTGTATCCTTATTAGTCCAACCTTCTCTAATAAATACTTTTAAGTACACAAAAGAGCTAATCATTAAAAAGTGACGAAATTTTAAGTATTCCTCTCCAAAAATTCTAAACTCATAGGAGTCTGTATAGTCTTCCATAGAAAACATTGCCCAACCTTTTCCGTTTTTAGACACTCTATGCTGTACATCTGTAATTACACCTGCTATGGCAAGTTCTTTATTTACAAATTGCTCCATATTATGTACAGCGGCGATACCAGAGTTACAAAACGATTTTATTTCTGCCTTAAAATCGTCTAAAGGGTGACCAGAAATATAAATACCTACAACTTCCTTTTCTTTTCTAAGTTTTTCCATTGTTCCCCATTCCTCACAAGGCGGAACAACAGGCTCTGGAATTTGCACATCACTAGCCTCACCAAACAAACTTACTTGAGATGAGTTTTGACTTTCTTGAAACTTAGAACCGTACCTCATCACCTTTTCTAAAAACGTAATTCCGTCTCCTTCATCATGTAAATACTGTGCTCTATGTGCGTCTCCAAAAGAATCAAAACCACCAGCGTATGTTAAGTTCTCAAAAGCTCTTTTATTTGCCGCACGCAAGTCTATACGCTTTGCCAAATCAAACACAGATTTATATGGCCCGTCTTCTTTTCTATTTTCTACAATTGTTTCTACAGCTCCACGACCAACACCTTTTACAGCTCCCATACCAAAACGTACAGCTCCGGCATCGTTAACTGCAAACTTGTAGTAAGATTCGTTTACATCTGGACCTAAAACTTCTAAGCCCATACGCTTACACTCTTCCATAAAAAAGGTAACCGTTTTTATATCATTCATATTGTTAGACAGTACTGCAGCCATATATTCTGCTGGGTAATGTGCTTTACAATATGCTGTTTGGTACGCAATCCAAGCGTAACAAGTAGAGTGAGACTTGTTAAAGGCGTAAGCAGCAAATGCTTCCCAATCTTTCCAGATTTTCTCTAACTTGTCTACCGCATGTCCTTTTGCAGAAGCCTGATCTATAAACTTAGGCTTCATTTTATCTAGAACGTGCTTTTGCTTTTTACCCATTGCTTTACGCAAAACATCGGCTTCACCTTTGGTAAAATCTGCTAACTTTTGCGACAAAAGCATCACTTGCTCTTGGTAAACCGTAATACCATAAGTTTCTGCTAAATACTCCTCGGTAGCATCTAAATCATATATAATTTCTTCTGTACCATGTTTACGCGCAATAAAACTTGGTATATATTCCATTGGACCAGGACGGTACAATGCGTTCATGGCAATTAAATCTGCAAACACTGTTGGTTTTAGTGATCGCATGTGTTTTTGCATCCCAGGAGATTCATACTGGAAAACACCTACTGTTTCTCCTCTTTGGAAAAGCTCGTATGTTTTTTCATCATCTAACGGAAAATTCTCTGGATCTAACTCTACACCGTGTTTTGCTTTTACAATTTTAACGGTATCCTTAATTAGGGTTAATGTTTTTAACCCCAAGAAATCCATTTTTAACAAGCCCGCATCCTCCACAACAGAGTTATCAAACTGGGTACAATACATTTCTGAGTCCTTTGCCAAAGCCACAGGAACAAACTTGGTAATATCATCTGGAGTAATAATTACACCACAAGCATGTATACCTGTGTTACGCACAGACCCTTCTAATATATAAGCTTGGTTTAAGGTTTCTGACTCTAAATCGTCTCCCTCAGAAATTTCTATAAGCTCATTAATTTTAGCAAGCTCTTCACTATTAAATTTACTTTTTAGTGTTTTTTCATCAATCCCTATAATTTTTTTTAGCTTAGACATATTAGGTATAAGCTTTGCCATACGGTCTGCATCACCTAACGGTAAGTCTAAAGCACGGGCTGTATCTCTAATTGAAGATTTGGCAGCCATTGTACCATAGGTAATAATCTGTGCTACTTGGTTAGATCCGTATTTATCAATTACATAGTCCATTACACGACCACGCCCTTCATCATCAAAATCTATATCAATATCTGGCATAGATACACGATCTGGATTTAAAAAACGCTCAAAAAGCAAATCGTACTTAATAGGATCTAAATTTGTAATCCACAAACAGTAAGCAACGGCAGAACCTGCGGCAGAACCACGACCAGGCCCTACAGATACATCCATTTTACGGGCGGCTCTAATAAAATCTTCTACAATTAGGAAATACCCTGGGTATCCTGTTTTTTCAATTACTTTAAGCTCAAAATCTAAACGCTCATCAATCTCTGGTGTAATTTCACCATATCTTATTTTTGCACCTTCATAAGTTAGGTGTCTTAAAAACTTATTCTCTCCACGTTTACCACCATCTAACTTATCTTCTTCAAAAGAAAACTCTTCTGGAATATCAAAAGCAGGTAACAGTACGTCACGGGCAAGTGTAAAAGTTTCTACTTTGTCTACAACATCTTGTATATTGGTAATTGCTTCTGGAATATCTTTAAAAAGTTCCTTCATTTCATCTGAAGACTTAAAGTAATATTCCTGATTTGGTAAACCATAACGGTAACCACGACCACGACCAATTGGTGTAGCTTGTTTTTCGCCATCTTTTACACACAAGAGTATATCGTGTGCATAAGCGTTTTCTTTATCTACATAATACGTATTATTGGTTGCCACCAATTTTACATTGTGTTTTTTAGCAAACTGTATTAATACTTGGTTTACACGGTCTTCATCTTCTTGTCCGTGACGCATGATCTCCATATACAAGTCGTCTCCAAACTGCTCTTTCCACCATAGCAATGCTTCTTCCGCTTGCTTTTCTCCAACATTTAAGACCAAATTTGGAACCTCACCATACAAGTTACCCGTTAGCACAATGATATCTTCTTTGTACTGCTCTATAACTTTTTTATCTATACGAGGCACGTAATATTTACCATCTACAAAGGCAATAGAAGACATTTTTGCTAAGTTGTGGTATCCATTTTTATTTTTAGCAAGCAGTACTATTTGGTAACCATTGTCTTTTTGAGATTTATTGGTATGATCCTCACACACCTGAAACTCGCAACCAATAATTGGTGTAATTTCCTTTTCTGGAACAAATTCATGCAAAGGTTCTTCTCCTTCTTCTAAGCGTCCCTCTTGGGTTGCCTCATAACGTATTTCATTAGCATCGTTCCTAGATTTTACTCCTTTGTTATGATTAAGAACACCGTTTACAAAATGAAAAGCCCCCATCATATTAGCATGGTCTGTCATTGCAACAGCTGGCATATTATTTTTTGCAGCAGCTTGTATTAAAGCAGGAATACTAATTGTAGATTGCAGTATAGAAAACTGAGTATGATTGTGTAAATGAGAAAACTCAGCCGACTCTAAATTTGCTAAATTCTCTTTAATTTCTTCTTTACTTATACCACCAGTATCTTTAGCCCACAGCGCATCTGCTATTTTTTTAGAAGCCTTTTTTAGGTTGATGTGCTTTAGACCAATAAGTTTAATTGGCTGAGGATTGGCCTCTGAGAAATTTTTAAAATAATCTGGCTCAACATCTAACTGTTCTACCGTGTATTGTTGTTTACGTACAAGCTCTAAAAAACAACGTGTTGTTGCCTCTACATCGGCAGTTGCGTTGTGTGCTTCTCCAAAAGGCTCTCCAAATAAAAACTGATGTAACTCTGTTAATGTTGGCAATTTAAATTTACCTCCACGACCACCAGGAATCTGACAAAGAGTTGCCGTATGCTCTGTACACGTATCTAAAACAGGTAACTCTTGCAATTGGTTTTCTACCTGAAGACGATGAAACTCTGCCCCCATAATGTTAAGGTCAAACCCAACATTTTGCCCTACTACAAACTTAGTTTTATTTAAAGCCTCATTAAATTTTTCTAAAACCTCTGCTAATGGTATACCATCTTGTTCTGCTAAAGCAGTAGATATACCGTGAATTTTTTCGGCATCATACGGAATATTAAATCCGTCAGGTTTTACCAAATAATCTTGATGCTCAATAACATTACCCATATCATCATGCAATTGCCATGCAATCTGTATACACCTAGGCCAGTTGTCCGTATCTGTATAAGGAACATCCCAACGCTTAGGTAATCCGGTAGTTTCAGTATCAAAAATTAAGTACATAGTGTGTTGTTTGTAGTCTTAAAAAAGCAGTGGATAAAAATACCAAAAATCCTCCGTTTTATAAAGGCATTTAAGCAAGAGTTATTAACTGTATAAAAAAAGCAGGACTTTCGTCCTGCTTCCTCAACAATTAATCAAACTACAAGATAATTATGAAACCATTTCCTGATATACTTTTGCCGTATTTAATGCAGATTGCACACTATTACGCTGAGCAAGCAACAGGTTTTCTGTAGATGGCGCTAACACCATATCTTTATCTTTTAAAATTTCATCATACTCTTCTATAAAAGATTTTTCTCCGCGTTCTACTTCATCTAAAATCTGCTCTTCTTCATTAGCTGATAATGTTGCGGTTAAATTCATCCAAGTTCTATGTAAATCTCCTTTTAAACTTCCGCTTTTTTCAGGTAACTCTCCAAATGCAATTATTTCTGCTTTAAGTTGATGTCCAAAATTGTAACGCTGTTCTGCTTTAGATTCTAAGAACCGTTTAATAGAGGGGGTTTCTACCTTATCTGCACCAAGTTTATATCCCTTTTCGGCATCATAAGTTTTCTCTAACAAACTATTTAATCTCTTTGTAATTTTTTCTGTATACTTCATAATATCTCTTATCATTTAAATTAATTATCATTGCTGATTATCAACAATCTTTCCCCTCCAAATTAGACAGATAAGCAGCCAATTACAAAAAAACAAAGCGGTTTAGCCTAAGTTTAACTACTAATCTTAACAAATGTTAAGTCAAAACCATTATTTTTGCACCGCAAAGCATTGTCAATTAAACAGAAAGTGTATATTTGCACCCGCTTTTAAGCCAAAAGCAAACGAAAGAATTAATAACAGGGGTCGGGCACCCTACAAATTTAATGTGATATGCCAGTTAAAATTAGATTACAAAGACACGGTAAAAAAGGAAAACCTTTCTACTGGGTAGTAGCAGCAGATTCTCGTGCTAAAAGAGATGGTAAATACCTTGAAAAATTAGGAACTTACAACCCAAACACAAATCCTGCAACAATTAATTTAGATGTAGATAGTTCAGTAAAATGGTTATCTAATGGTGCACAACCATCTGATACTGCAAAAAGAATTTTATCTTACAAAGGTGTTTTATTAAAGCACCATTTACAAGGTGGTGTACGTAAAGGTGCATTAACTGAAGAGCAAGCAGAAGAAAAATTCAATGCTTGGATTGCTGAAAAAGAAAAATCTGTAGCTGGTAAAGTTGAAGGTTTAGATAAAGTAAAAGCTGATGAAGCTGCAAAGAAATTTGAAGCAGAAAAAGCAGTTAACGAAAAACGTGCAGCTGAAGCAGCAGCGGCAGCAGCTCCTGTAGCAGAAGAAGCACCAGCAGATTCTGAAGATGCAGCAGCAGCTTCTGAAGAAGAATAAATTTATATAAAAAACGATATGCAAAAGGAAGATTGTTTCTACTTAGGTAAAATCGTTTCAAAATATAGTTTTAAGGGCGAAGTGTTAATTAAGGTTGATGCGGATGAACCCGATTTATACGAAAATATGGAATCAGTGTTTATTTCTTTAGGAAATAACCTGGTTCCATTTTTTATTGATAAATGTAGACTACACAAGTCTAGTTTGTTACGTATAAGGTTTGAAGAAGTTTTAAATGAGTCTGATGCAGACCGCATTATGGGCTCTAAACTTTACTTACCACTTACAATGTTACCTAAATTAACTGGTAACAAATTTTATTTTCATGAAGTTATAGGTTTTACTCTACTAGATAGTGTACACGGAGATATTGGAGAAATTACCAGTGTTAACGACACCACATCACAAGCACTTTTTGAAGTGCAAAAAGGAGACAAGCAACTACTTATACCTATTAACGACGAAATTATTACAAACGTAGACCGCGAAAACAAAACAATAGCTGTAACTACACCAGAAGGCTTAGTAGACTTATACTTAAGTTAAAATTACCTCTTACATAATAAAACCTGTATTTTTGCGTATATAGTACACATATTATGCAAAACAATCAGAATATAAAAATAGCTGTAGATGCTGTTGTTTTTGGCTACCAAGACAACGCTCTTTATATTTTACTAGTACAACAAAAGTACGGTATGTATAAAGATGAGTGGGTTTTGCCTGGTGGTCTAGTACAAAATGGCGAAACTTTAACCAAAGCAGTTCACAGAGAGTTACAAGAAGAAGCAGGCATTACTGTTAATTACTTAGAGCAACTTTATACTTTTGGTGATGATATAGAGCGTGATAAAAGAAACCACGTAATTTCTGTTTCTTATTTTGCTTTGGTAAATCCAGATAATTTAAAACTATCTGCTGCTACAGATGCGCAAGATGTAAAATGGCAAAACATAAATAATATACCCGCATTACCTTTTGACCATAACCAGATAATAAAAACTGCATTTAAAAGACTAAAAGCAAAAGTACATTACCAACCTATTGGTTTTGATTTGCTTCCGAAAAAATTTCCTTTTTCAGATTTAGAGCATTTATACAGTACTATTTTAGAACAAGAAATAGATCGCAGAAATTTTAGAAAAAAGATCTTAAGCTTTGGATTTATAAAAAAATCTAATGAAAAACAAAAAAATGGCAGCGGTAGACCCGCCCAACTATTTACCTTTAACCACAACAAATACAAAGCATTAGAAGAAAACGGAATGCACTTTGAAATTAAGTTTGCGTAATTTTAACACAAAATGTTTTCAGTAATCCATTTACTTATTTAACTTTGTGTAAAAAAAACGCAAATGATATTAAATTTAGATCCACAGTTTAACCCGTTCCCAAATCAGAAAAGCATCGAATTTAAATCGTTTTTATTTTCTGGCGGAGAACCTCACATTAAAATTGAAAACAATTTTAACACCTCAGAAACTATTACAGTAACACACAGATTACAATCTTTTAACGATGTTGGCTTATTACTAATAACTGTAGATGCACTAAAACGTATGGGTGTAAATACTATAAACGTTTTTATTCCTTATTTTCCGGCAGCTAGGCAAGATAGGTTAATGGTTGCAGGTGAATCTTTATCTGTAAAAGTATACGCAGATCTTATAAATAACCTTCAATTAAATGAAGTTACCGTTTACGACCCACATTCTGAAGTTACACCTGCATTGCTAAACAACTGCACTACTATTACAAATTACACTTTTATAGAAAAAGTGCTATCAACCTTAAATAACAATGTAGTTTTAATTTCTCCAGATGGTGGTGCTCTTAAAAAAATATACAAAGTAGCAGAATACCTAGGAGGTAAGGAAGTTATAGAGTGCTCTAAATCTAGAGATGTAAAAACAGGAAAACTATCTGGCTTTAAAGTGTACGCAGATGATTTAAAAGGTAAAGATTGTTTGGTGGTAGATGATATTTGTGATGGCGGAGGCACATTTAACGGTTTAGCACAAGAACTTAAAAACAAAAATGCGGGCAACTTATACCTAGCTGTAAGTCACGGTATTTTTAGCAAAGGATTAGAGAACCTAAGTAGCTACTACAAAGGTATTTACACAACAGATTCTTTTAACACATTAAAAGAACAAACAAATATTACCCAATTAAAAATAGCGGACTTATTAGCATAAGTCTTTAATTATAAAATAGATATATTATGAACCCATTATTATATACAGACGGTTATAAAGTAGATCACAGAAGACAATATCCAGAAGGTACAACCTTAGTATACTCTAACTGGACACCTAGAAAAAGTAGAATAGATGCTATAGAAGAAGTCGTGTTTTTTGGACTTCAATACTTTATTAAAAAGTACATTATTGAAGAATTTAACACCAACTTTTTTAACAAACCTAAAAAGGAAATTGCAGAAAAATATAGCAGAAGAATTAATAATTACCTAGGTCCAAACTCAGTTGGTATTAAACACATAGAAGATTTACACGATCTTGGCTATTTACCAATGGTCATAAAAGCATTACCCGAAGGCTCTAGTGTACCAATACGCGTACCTATGATGACAATGTACAACACATTGCCAGAGTTTTTTTGGTTAACAAATTATTTTGAGACCATTTTAAGCACAACTATTTGGATGCCTTGTACCTCTGCAACAATTGCAAAACAGTATAGAGGAATATTAGATAAATATGCAGAAGAAACCTCTACAGTTCCTGAATTTGTAGATTGGCAAGGTCACGATTTTTCTATGCGAGGTATTGCTGGTATGGAAGCCTCAGTTATGAGTGCTTCTGCACACTTGTTAAGTTTTTCTGGTACAGATACTATACCTGCTATAGACTTTTTAGAAGAATACTATAACGCTAATTCTGACACTGAACTAGTTGGTGGCTCTGTAGCAGCCACAGAGCACTCTGTAATGTGTATGGGAACAAACACAGGAGAAGAAGAAACATTTAAAAGGTTAATTACTGAGGTTTACCCTAACGGAATTGTTTCTATAGTTTCGGACACCTGGGATTTATGGAAAGTACTTACAGAGTACCTACCCAACTTAAAAGATGAGGTTTTAGCAAGAGACGGCAAAGTTGTTATTAGACCAGATAGCGGCGACCCTGCAGATATTATTTGTGGTAATCCTAACGGAAAAACTGAAGAGGAGAAAAAAGGAGTTATAGAACTGTTATGGGAGATATTTGGTGGTAAAACTAACAGTAAAGGCTATAAAGAATTAGACCCACACATTGGTGCAATCTATGGCGATAGCATTACAACGGAGCGCGCTACAAATATTTGCGAAAGATTAAAGCAAAAAGGGTTTGCGTCTACAAACGTAGTTTTAGGCATTGGTTCTTTTACCTACCAATACAACACTAGAGATACTTTTGGTTTTGCAATGAAAGCTACCTATGGCGAAGTAAACGGTGAGGGAAGAGAAATTTTTAAAGATCCTATTACAGATGATGGAACTAAAAAATCTGCCAAAGGTTTACTTAAAATTGAAAAAGAAAACGGTACTTATAAACTTGTAGATCAAGTAAATTGGGAGCAAGAAAAAACAGGAGAGTTAAAAGAAGTTTTTAAAGATGGTAAATTACTTATTGATGATTCTTTACAAGATATTAGAAATAGAGTAAGATAAACTCCTTAATTTTGTAACCGTAAGAGGTAAGCTTTTTACAAGCTTGCCTCTTTTGTTTTTAAACCCATACAATGAGCAAACCTTTTACTTTTAAGCAATTTACAATTAATCAAGACCGCTGTGCTATGAAAATTGGTACAGACGGAGTTTTACTTGGTGCCTGGACACCTTTAGACCATAACCCTTACTCTATTTTAGATATTGGCTCTGGTACAGGTATTATTGCCTTAATGTTAGCGCAACGTAGTGCTGCAGATAACATAGAGGCTATAGAGTTAGATGCTGATGCCTACGAGCAATGCACAGAGAATTTTGAAGCATCAGACTGGGCAGATAGACTATTTTGCTTTCACGCTGGTTTTGATGAGTTTGTAGATGAATACGCTACAGATGAGACAGAAGAAGATGAGCTGTATGATTTAATTGTGTCTAATCCTCCTTTTTATGCAGAAGATGTAACAAGCGGTAATGAAGCAAGAGACAATGCACGCCAAAATACGTCACTTCCTTTTAGTGAATTGATAAGTGGCGCATCTAAACTACTTACTAGTATTGGTACTTTTTGCACCATTATACCTTTTAAAGAAGAGGAAGAATTCATCAAACTTGCTGCAAATTACCAGCTATTTCCAAAACAAATTACAAGAGTTAAAGGTAACGCTGACGCAGAGGTAAAACGAAGCCTTTTGGAGTTCACAAAAAAACCTTCATCAAACTTAAAAACAGAAGAGCTTGTTATAGAGAAAGATAGACACGTATACACCGAAGATTATACTAATTTAACAAGAGATTTTTATTTAAAAATGTAACATTTAGTCTTTGTATTGTTATATTTCTTTACCTATCTTTGGTTACATATCCTAAAATACAGCTATGAAACCAGATTTATTTGAAGCACCAGATTATTATAATATAGACGATTTATTGTCTGAAGAACATAAATTGGTGAGAGATGCTGCCCGACAATGGGTAAAAAGAGATGTATCTCCTATTATTGAAGATTATGCTCAAAAAGCAGAGTTTCCAAAACAAATAATTAGCGGATTAGCAGAAATAGGCGCTTTTGGCCCTTACATTCCTGAAGAATACGGAGGTGCAGGTTTAGACCAAATTAGTTATGGTTTAATTATGCAAGAGATAGAACGTGGAGATAGCGGTGTACGCTCTACGGCGTCTGTACAATCTTCATTAGTAATGTATCCAATATACACTTACGGTACTGAAGAGCAACGTAAAAAATACCTACCAAAATTAGCAAGTGGTGAGTTTATGGGTAGTTTTGGTTTAACAGAACCTAACCACGGCTCTAACCCAGGTGGTATGGAGACTAAATACAAGGATATGGGCGACCATTACCTTTTAAATGGTGCTAAATTATGGATTTCTAATTCTCCTTTTTGTGATGTTGCTGTAGTTTGGGCTAAAAACGAAGAAGGCAGAATAAACGGACTAATTGTAGAACGCGGAATGGAAGGCTTTTCTACTCCTGAAACTCACAATAAATGGTCTTTAAGAGCATCTGCTACGGGTGAGCTTATTTTTGACAATGTAAAAGTGCCAAAAGAAAACTTATTACCTAACAAAAACGGATTGGGGGCACCGTTAGGTTGTTTAGATTCTGCTAGGTATGGTATTGCTTGGGGTGCAATTGGAGCTGCAATGGATTGTTATGATACCGCTTTACGTTATGCAAAAGAGCGCATACAATTTGGTAAGCCAATTGGTGCATACCAGCTACAGCAAAAAAAATTAGCAGAAATGATTACCGAAATTACCAAAGCACAGTTACTAGCATTACGCTTAGGGCAGCTTAAAAATGAAGGTAAAGCAAGCACTGCACAAATATCTATGGCAAAACGTAATAATGTAGATATGGCATTAAATATTGCAAGAGAAGCAAGACAAATTTTAGGTGCTATGGGTATTACTGGCGAATACAGCATTATGCGACATATGATGAACCTAGAAAGTGTTATCACTTATGAAGGCACACACGATATTCATTTACTTATAACAGGTATGGATATTACAGGTCTTAATGCCTTTAAATAATAAATTTTCGTTATCTTTACACAATCTAAATAAGGGTTGTTTTCTACAAAATGACCCTTTATAAAATTATAGATTATGGAAACATTGCAACATATTTTGGTTTTTATAACTGCAGCTATTGCTTTTGGATATATTGCTAAAAAATTCTTTCTTCCTAAATCTCTTTTTGCTAGTAACAAAAACAAAAAATCTTGTGGCTCTGACGATTGTGGCTGCAGTTAAAATCTTACCAAATACCCAACACTTTTCTTAAAACATTCACAATTAAGTTAAATAAATAAGAATAGTGTATTAAAATTATCAAAAAACTCTTTTTTGTAGTCATAGTATTACTTTAATTAGCCGGCAGCTAAAAAAACAACAAAAAAAAGAGAACACTCAACAGACTAACTACCATTGATTTAAATTTTTATTTTAGTTGTTTTAGCTTTTTCAGGCAACGGAATCTAAAAAGTTCTTGTCTATACTAATAAGAAACTAAAATCAAAAAAAATGCGTAAAACTACACAGCTTGTAATCTTAATTTTTACTCTGATTATAAGCAATTACTCAACCGCTCAAGAACTTACAGCAAGTATTAAAGATGCAGCTAATAAAGAAGCTATACCTTATGTTTCTGTTGTATTATCTAATAAAAAAGGTGTTATAACAAATGGAGAAGGAAAATTTTCTTTAAGCACCACAAATACAACTGCTATAGATTCTATTTTTATTAGTTGTATTGGATACGAGACCATTGCACAACCAGTAAGCACATTTACAGATAGTATTATTTATATGACTCCAAAAACCATAGAACTTAATGAGGTTTTGGTATCTAATAAAAACTACACAGGAGAAGAAATTATAGATATGGTTAAAGACAGTTTAGATAAAAACTATAACAAGGATTTCACTAGAAAAAAAATATTCCTTAGAGAGTCTAATTATGAAGGGTTAGATAAGACAAATTACACCTTTATGAAATCTACCATAAAAGAACTTAACAAACCCTTTTTAGATAGCGTTATAACTGCTTTACCTAAAAGAGATAATAGTTATTCTGAAGTTTTGTGTGATATCTATGGAAATTATAATGCAGAAACCTTAAAAATAGATCCTATAAAGGCATGTAGGTTATATGATAAAAACTCTGAATTAGATATTACTAAGCTTGAAGAAAAGTTTAATGACATTATTAAAAAAAATGTAAAGCCAGATTCATATTTTAAAATAAAATCGGGTATCATTGGTGTTAAAGTTGATGGCGAACTAAGCAATCCTAGTGACGTAAAAAAAGATAGTGCAGCACTAAAAAAAGAATTAAAGGAAAAGAAAAAATTAGAAGAAGCACGCAAAGCTAGTTATGCAACGTATAAAAAAACTACTATAGGCAACCAATTTAGTAACTTGTTTTATATGGATGATGCAAAACTAAACGTAATAACAAAATCTGGCCGTTATGACTTTACCATAAAAGATTATACATATTGGGGCAACGCTCCTGTTTACATTATAGATTTTGAACCTAAGAGAGGTGCAGATTACGAAGGAACTATGTATGTAAATGCAGATGATTTTGCTGTAATACGTATAGATTATGATAATGTAAAAACATTAAAAAGTATTAAGCTATTCGGAATTTCTTACCAAGAACATTTATCTAGAGGAAAAATGATTTTTGCAAAAAATGAAAACAACACCTACGACTTACAATATCTAGAACGAGAGGCCGGAAATAAAGCAGGCATAAGAAGACCATTAAAAATAATTGAAAAGAATAAGGTTGTTAAAGGAAGAAATAAGCAAAATGAACTTTACGTAAAGTTAGATATGGCAATTACAAGTGTAACCAAGTATGAAATTGTTGTTTTTGATGCTGAAAACATTTCAAAATCAACTTACAACGACTTTAAAGAAAGCAAGGGCATTAAGCCAGAATACTTGCGTAAATATGATCCAGAATTTTGGAAAGGCTACAATATTATAGAGCCTAACCAAGCCATAAAAGAGTTTACTGCAGAAGAATAAAACTTTATACTATAGATTAATAAAATTAAGTAACAAAAGCGCCCAACCTAGGACTAGTCCCAAACCTCCTAGGGGCGTTATTGGACCAAGAATTTTTATTTTTTTTCCTTTAGCTGATGAAATACACAAACCGTATATGCTAAAAGAAAATAAAAAGATACCTATAATAAAAGCATAACCCATTACAACCTCTATGGTTGAAGAAAAACTATAGTTAAAACCCAAAACTAACAACACAATAGCATGATACATTTGATACTTTACACCAGTTTCAAAATTTTTGAGTTGGTCATCTGTAAATATTTTTTTTAGAGCGTGGGCACCAAAAGCTCCAAAAACAACAGCCAACATACCGTATAAGGCAGCAAATACTTTTATTGTGATAATCATAAGTATAATTTTTATGAATAGGTTATTTAACGCTAGATAAACTATCTATTTTATGAGAAAACATTGTGTACATTTTTTCTGTCTCTAAAGAGTCTGAGACGTTAAAAAATAGCTGTAAAGAGTCCCTGTAAGTAACTTTTATTTTTTGTTTAGATAATTTATCTACAAAAATATAAACGTCTGTATTATAAATAGAATCTCTAAAAACACCTTTTTCAGTTTCACTTACAGAAAAACCATTAATACGTTCTAGAGAAGGTATTTTATCTACCATTTCTACAGTATTAATATCTGCAAAGTCTAACTTTTTATAATAGATACCAGATAATATTTTAAATTGATTATCCTCTACCTTAATCCAGTTTTTATAGTGCATTAAAAAAGCTATAGCTACTAACACAAGAGTTAATACTATAACTATGTTCCAAAGCCAGTGTTTTTTTGAATTTTTCATTGTGAATACGAATGTACAATTTTTAGAAAAATAATATTAATAATTACCCTCTAAACAAAAAGAAATCTTCTTTCATTTCCTCTATTGCCACAGTACTATTGGTTGTAATATAATCTATAGCTTTGTTTGTAAAACCTTGCCCCTTTTCTGTTAGTGATATAATGTTATCATCTATTACAATCATATTATTTTTTAACGCGAGGTCTAATACAGTTTTAGATTGCATTTTTCCCCAATTTATATGTTCCCCAAGGTGATTTATATGTCGTTCTGACTCTTCTGTATGATTTTGCAAGTGCAACATAAAGGTTAACAAATACACCTCTACCTGTTGTCTTTTTTGTCTAAACACTACTGATATTAACCCTTTACTTGGCGCAAATAAATACACTAATAAAAATAACACACCCAAAACGGTAGTCATAGAACCTGCAATAGAAGCGTCTAAATAATGTGCAACCCAATACCCTATTAACGCAGAAACCACACCAGAAACAACTGCTATAATAAGCATTTTTTTTAGGTCATTTGTAAGTAAATAAGCCATTGCAGCAGGAGCAATCATAAGCGCCACTACAAGTATGGCACCAACAGCATCAAAAGCTCCAACTGTAGTAACAGACGCAACAGACATTAACCCATAATGTATTACTAAAGGAGAAAAACCTAAAGTTGCAGCAAGTTGCTTATCAAACGTACTTACTTTTAGTTCTTTAAAAAACGTAAACAGTAAAATTAAAGTTACAACTACAATACTACCAATGACCCAAAGCGATTTTGCTCCTATATCTACACCACTCACGATAAGCCTATCAAAAGGAGCAAAAGCAAGTTCTCCTAATAAAACAGCATCTACATCTAAATGTACATCATTCGCGTTTTTTGCAATTAAAATTACACCCATACTAAACAATGCTGGAAAAACCAATCCTATAGCAGTATCTTCTTTTACGAGTCCGGTTTTTTGAATGTATTCTACCAAAACAACTGTAATAACTCCCGTAACAGCAGCAAGCAATATAAGCCAAGGCGAGTTTAAGTCTTCGGTTAAAAAGAAACCAATTACCAAACCTGGTAATATAGAGTGACTAATAGCATCACTTATCATAGCCATTTTACGAAGCACTAAAAAAGTACCAGGTATGGCACATGCAATAGCCACCAGACAAGCAATAAGTTGTATTTCTAATTGTGCGCTACTCATTTTCTTCTAGTTGATTATATAAATTAGCCGCAGTGGTAAACCCTTTTTCTGTTAAAGACCACATTGTTTTAGTTACTGTAATTAGTTCTCTATCTTCTAATTTCTGAAGGGATTTACGTGTAAATCCGTGAAAATTATTTAAAATTTTTATAGCATGCGGATGGTCAATGTTATCGTGCGACTCCACAATCTGATACATAAAGGCCAGGGTTTTATTCAACTCCAAATCTTTACGGTTGTTACGATACCTAATCTCCCTAAACAACAATCCTCTTTTAGGCGAAAAAATAAACGAAAACAATACAAAAACAGCAGCTATTAAAACAATTACTGGCCCTGTAGATAAATTATTAGAACTTGCACTTATTGCAGTACCAAACACTCCTGAGAAAGCTCCAAAAATAGCCGCTAAAACTACCATTACACTTAAACTATTTGTCCATTGCCTTGCTGCAGCTGCTGGCGCTAATAGCATAGCACTCATTAAAACTACACCAACAGTTTGTAGTCCCACAACAATAGAAATTACTATAAAAAAAGTAATTAAAACATCTAAAAATTTTACATTAAAACCTAATGATTTTGTGTAATCAGCATCAAAAAGTAATAGTTTAAATTCTTTCCAAAAAACCAATAGAATAAGTAAACTTAAACCAGCAATAATACACATTGTCCATACATCACTAGCTACCAAAGTAGCTGCTTGTCCAAATAAATACTTATCTAAACCGGCCTGATTTGCATTAGGCATTTTTTGTATAAAGGTTAACAACAACATACCAAAACCAAAAAACAAAGACAAAATTAAACCTAAAGCCGTATCAGTTTTTAAATGTGTTTTTTTAACAATTCCCCTTATCCAAAAAGTACCAACTAAACCACTCACTAGTGCACCTAACAACAACGTATTACTATCTTTTGCTCCTGTAATTAAAAAGGCTAATGCTATACCTGGTAGTGCCGCATGAGATATAGCATCTCCTAGCAAACTCTGTTTACGCAACACCGCAAAACTCCCCAGCATACCACACAAAGCACCTAAAACAGCTGTACCCAACGTTATAGTTTGTAACGTGTAGTCTGTAAAAAGAAGGTTAAAATATTCAGTTATATTCACAGTTTAATTGTTTTGTCTAGAGTTTACTCTTGCACACTTACTTTATAGTTTATACCATAAGTTTTGGTTAAATTTCCATCATTAAAAATATCTTTAACCGGACCAGTTGCTATTTTTTTCACATTTAAAAACGTAACCCAATCAAAATATTCGGGTACAGTTTGTAAATCATGGTGTACTACAATTAGTGTTTTTCCGGCTTTGCGCAGTTCTTTTAAAATATTAATGATAGCTTTTTCTGTAGTAGCATCTACGCCCTGAAAAGGCTCATCCATTAAATAAATACTTGCATTTTGCACTAATGCTCTAGCTAAAAATATACGTTGTTGTTGTCCGCCACTAAGCTGGCTAATTTGTCTAGATTTAAAAGACAACATACCTACTTTTTCTAAAGCTTCTAATGCCGCCTTTTTTTCTTTTTGCCCAGGTCTTTTAATCCAACCTAAACTGCCATAAGTTCCCATCATTACAACATCTAAAGCTGTGGTAGGAAAATCCCAATCTACACTGCCCTTTTGCGGCACGTAAGCAACCTCTTTAAATTGTTTTTTATAGGGTTTTCCAAAAATTTTTACGCTACCTGCAATAGGCTTAATAATTCCTAAAATAGATTTTATTAAGGTAGATTTACCAGCTCCGTTTGGCCCAACAATTGCCATAAGCACACCTTCTGGTATTGCCAAATCTATATCCCACAAAACTGGTTTATAGTTATAGGCAACCGTAAGGTCATCTACCGTAATGGCATAGTTTGTTTCCATAAATTATTATTTTAAGGCATTTACAATTGTTGTTACATTGTACTTAAACATTCCTAAATAAGTACCTTCTACAGTGCCTTTATCTCCTAGCGCATCAGAATACAACGTACCACCAATAGTTACATTATGGTTTTTAGATTGTACTGATGCTTGTAGAGCTTCTATAGTTCTTTTAGGAACAGAAGTCTCTACAAAAATAGCTTTCACTTTATTGTCTATTATAAATTTAGATAATTCTTGTACATCTTGCACACCAGCTTCTGTTGCCGTAGAAATGCCCTGCAAGCCAACAACATTAAAGCCATAAGATTTTCCAAAGTAATTAAACGCGTCATGAGCAGTAACCAAAATTCTTTTTTCTTTTGAAAGCTGACTAATTGTTTCTCTTAAATCTAAATCTAACTTTGTTAATTTTTCTAAATATGCTTTGCTATTCTCTTCGTAAACACCAGCGTTTTTAGGATCTAATTTTTTAAGCTCGTTTGTTACGTAAGCTGTTATTTGTTTCCAAAATGTAACATTAAACCAAATGTGCGGGTCGTAATTAGAAGCAAAATATTCTGAGCCAATAAGTTCTTTTTTATCTAAAGCATCAGAAACAGCAACCGTTTTTTTACCTGTATGTTCCATTTTTTCAAATACCTCTACCAACTTACCTTCTAAATGTAAACCTCCATAAAAAACAATATCAGCTTCAACTAATTTTGTAACATCACCTTCACTAGCCTTATATAGGTGCGGATCTACACCACTACCCATTAAACCAACAACATTAATAGCATCACCACCAATATTGTATAACAAATCTGTAATCATTGTAGTTGTTGTAACTACATTTAATTTTCCGTTTTTAGTTTTTTTAGCATCTGTTTTACACGCAAACAAACTAAGTATTACCGCTCCTACTATTATGTATGTTATCTTTTTCATTTAAATATTTATTCTGTTACCTGCACAAATAAATTAGACGCAATTTGGTTAGACACGTTAAAGCTATTAGCATTAATTTTTAACTGAAAAGAACCATCAAAATCCTCTTTATCTATTACCTCTATTACATCTCCTAATGCAATTTTATTTTTATCTAAAAACTTTAAAAACTGACTTGAAGAATCTTTTACCCCAACACAAATACCTTTATCTTTTATAGAAAGCTCACTCAAAAGTTTTTTATCTATCACTTTAAAATTACCATTCTTGTCTGGTATAGGATCTCCGTGTGGATCATATTTAGGATAATCTAAAAGCTTATCTAGTTTATCTATTAATTTTTCGCTCTCTATATGTTCTAACTGTTCCGCTACCTCATGTACTTCATCCCAAGAAAAGTCTAATTTTTCTACCAAAAAAACCTCCCATAACCTATGCTTTCTAATAATAGACAAAGCCATAGATTTACCAGTATCTGTTAATGAAACTCCTTTGTATTTTTTATAATTTACCAGGTTTTTTTCTGATAATTTTTTAATCATATCTGTAACAGAAGATGGTTTAGTTTCCATCTGCTCTGCAATAGCGTTAGTAGAAATATCATTAACTCCTCCCTTACCAATGTGAAAAATTGCTTTTAAATAATTTTCCTCAGAATGCGTCATCAATTTTAATTTTTACCAAAAATACATTTTTATTATTAAAAACAAATTTTTAGATTTGTCTAAAAATTTGTTTAACCTGATGAAAAAAATATTTTTACTCATTTTACTCGCGTCTTATTTCATTAATGCTCAAGATTTTGAATTAAAAGGAACAATAAGCAACCAAAATAAACCCATACCTTTTGCTACCATACAGGTTAAAGAGCTTAAGCAAGGGGCAGTATCTGACAAAAACGGATATTACAACATAAGTTTACCAAATGGCACTTATACTTTAATATGCAAAAGTATTGGGTTTAGAACTTTAGAAAAACAGGTAACACTAACTAAAAACACCACACTAAACTTAAATTTAAAAGAAGATGTTTTAGGCTTAGATCAAGTAGTTGTTACTGGCACAAAAACCGAAAAAAGAAGAACAGATTCTCCAGTAATTGTAAATCTTATTAACAGCAAAACCTTAGATAATGCTGTAGCTACCAACTTATCTGAAGGATTGCGTTTTCAGCCAGGCTTAAGAGTAGAAACAGATTGCCAAACTTGTAATTACACACAATTACGTATGAACGGGTTACAAGGTGGTTATTCTCAAATACTAATTAATGGCAGGCCAATATTTAGTCCTTTGACTGGTTTGTACGGTATGGAGCAAATTCCGGTAAATATGATAGAAAGAATTGAAGTGGTTAGAGGCGGTGTTTCTGCACTTTATGGGTCTAGCGCTATTGGTGGCACGGTTAACGTAATTACCAAAATACCTATTAAAAACGAATACAACTTAACCTATACATACCAGAGTATAAATAAAAATGCGTCTGATAATATTTTGCTTGGCAACGCTACTGTAGTTAATGAAGACAGAACTGCAGGCGCAACGTTTTTTATTAACAAAAGAGATAGAAATACGTATGATGATAATGGAGATAATTACTCTGAATTACCTAGCCTAAAGAATAATTCTTTTGGAGCTAACCTATTTTATTTACCATCTGATAACGAAAAGATAGAAGCTAGTATAAGCAGTATTTACGAGTACAGATATGGAGGAGAACAAGTAGATAAAGCGGCACACTTAGCAAAACAATCTGAAGAACGCACACATAATGTTTTAATGGGTAGTGTAGATTATCAAATAAATTTTAATGAGGATAAAAATAGTTTTATTGCCTACTACGGCGGACAAATTACAGATAGGGACCACTATACTGGTATAATTCCTGACGATGAAGATGAACTAAACTCATTTTTAGCAAACCCTCCCTACGGTACCTCTAAAGTAGAAACCCACCAAATAGGTGTGCAACTAAACCATAAAGTAGATTCGTTTATTGGCGGAAAAGCAATTTTTACTTTTGGCACCGAATATGTTTATGATGACGTATTGGATGTTATAGAAGCTTATAACTACAAAATAGATCAGACCACAAGAAACTGGGGTGCATTTTTACAAAATGATTGGGATATTAGTCCTAAAATTAATTTTTTATCTGGGATAAGAATAGACAAACATAACCTGTTAGATAATGTAATTGCTAGCCCTAGACTATCTTTATTATATAAAATGAATAAAGAATCACAGTTTAGATTAGGCTGGGGAACCGGATTTAGAGCCCCACAAGCATTTGACACTGATTTACACATTGCTTTTGCAGGAGGAGGAATTTCTAGAATTTCTTTGTCTGATAGTTTATTTGAAGAACGCTCTAACAGCTACACAACTTCTTTTAATTATGACAAAGCTACAGAGCATATAATTGCAGGTTTTACTGTAGAAGGTTTTTACACTAAATTAAATGATGCCTTTTACCTTTTTCCATTAGGAGAAGATAATTTTGGCGAATTATTTGAAAAAAGAAACGGAGATGGGGCAGTTGTAAAAGGAGTTACACTAGAAACAAGAGCTAATTTTGATTATGTTTTTCAGGTAGATGCAGGCTTTACGTTACAATCTAGTAAATTTACAGAGGCAGTAGAAAATATTGAAGGCTTAGCTACTAAAAAGGAGTTTCTAAGAACACCTAACACGTATGGCTATGCAAACTTTACTTATACACCTACTAAAAAGTTTAGTGCATCTGCTAATTTAATTTATACAGAAAGTATGGATATTGCTCATTTTGGAGGAGAAAATACTGGTCAACTAATAGATGAATACAAAGAAACTTCGTCTTTTTTAGAAACAAGTTTAAGACTAGGGTATACTTTTACAGCATCAAAATTAAATGCAAACATGGAGTTGTTTAGTGGTGTAAAAAATATTACAAATGCTTATCAAAATGATTTTGACACAGGAAAAAACAGAGATAGCAACTATGTTTATGGTCCGTCTTTACCAAGAACCATTTTTGTAGGATTAAGAATAAAAAGCTTGTAATTAAAATGAAATCACATTGCAAAAAAACAATTATTTGCTTGTTAATTGGCTATATAAACTGTGGCAATTTATCAGCACAAAATAATGAGATAAACTGGTTAAGTTTTAACCAGCTTGAAGACTCTTTATCCATAAAACCCAAAAAGGTTTTTATACATTTTTATGCAGAGTGGTGTAGTTTATGCAATAAAATGGATCGCAAAGCATATAAAGACCCTTCTGTAATTAGCAAATTAAATAAAGAGTATTATGCGGTAAAAATGAATATAGAGTCTACAGAAAAAATAACATTTGGAGGCACAATTTATGAGAATAAAAACGCAAAAAAGGTAAACGCTATTCATCAAATACCACTTTTAATGGCTAGCCGTAAAAACAAACCTTTTTCATTACCCGCAACCGTTATTCTAGACGATACTTTTACCGCCACTGCAAGGTATTTTCAATATTTAAATGCTAAACAACTTTTAAAAACAATAGAATAACAAGTTATTCCGTTTACAAAATGTAACTTTTATTACATTTACAAAAAAAAACTATGAAAAACCTTGTCTGTTTTTTTACCCTACTGTTTTGCGCTATCACAATTAGCGCGCAACAAGAACAAGACACCACTTTTACCATTAACAAAAGCCAAGATTACAAACTACTGTTTTCTGCAAACAAAAATGATCATATACATTTAAGCTTAAAAGCTAAAGGAAAAGGTGATATAGTTTACACCATTAGTCCATATAAAGATGTAAAAACAGCAACGTTTAAAACTTTAGGTAAAAAAGCAAATTACTGGTTACAAGCTCCCGGTAAGGATGTATACCAATTAATTATAAAAAGTAGCAATAATAAAGACTCTAAAGTAAGCTTAAAATTTAAAGTAGATTCGTTTAACAAACAAGCACCAGAAATAGCTTATAAAGAAGTTGCAGACACAACTTATACTGCACCAATAAAAACAGATACAGAGGTTACCAAACTAAAAACTATTTCTTTACAACAAGATAATTTTTACTTAAACAGCAGGTCTAACGACTTATTAAAAGGTGGAAAAAGCAGGGTTCTAGTTCCTATTGCATTACCTAAAAACACAGTGTCTTGGTACTATGTTTTTAGCGCTTCTAGAGAAGAACAAGATATTAAAAACACCATAAAAAGCTTTGGTTTGGCCTCTACACTATCTAATTATATAGATACAGAAAATTCTTTTTCTGGCGCTGTAGAAAATTTAAATCCACCTCCAGGAGCTAACATTTGCGACATTTATTTATTGAATGAAGAAAATGCTTTACTTTTTAAACAAAAAGAAGATTACGTACCCTATTTATTTGGGTCTAGAGAAAACTATAAGTCTGGCATTGTAAACGTAACAGATACTACCAAAGGCACATTTTATTTAGGACTTAATAATCCAGATAATATTTACGGCATACACATAGGCATAGAGGTTATTTGCATTGTAGAACAGGAGAAAACCATACAACAAATGCTTAGTAAACCAATAATATCAATTAACAGCGTACCTTATTTAGTAGATTAAAAAAATTACACTTTTCTAGTCATTAACCACAATCCAAATTGTTTTAACGCTTCTTTTTTATCCAAAGAAACGTCTAACTTTTCTAGAACAGAAAATGCTTTATTAGTGTACTCTTCTATAGCTTGCTTAGTAGCAACATCTGCCTTAGACTCCACAAAAATAGCTTTAACAGTTGCTACTTTATCATTGTTATTTGTTGGTTGTATAGAAAAAAGCTGATCTAATGAGTTCTGTTCTGCTTTAGAAGACAGTTCTAATGCTTTAAGGTATAAGTATGTTTTTTTGTTTTCAATTATATCACCACCCACTTGTTTACCAAATGTCTTTGGGTCGCCAAAAGCATCTAAATAATCGTCTTGCAACTGAAAAGCAATACCTAGGTTTTTACCAAAATCGTAAATTAAATCTTCATTCTGCACAGTAGTTCTAGCAATAACAGCTCCCATTTTCATAGCAGCAGCAACCAAAACAGCAGTTTTATACTCAATCATTTTTAAGTATTCTGGTATAGTAACATCATCTCTAGTTTCAAAATCAACATCATATTGTTGACCTTCGCAAACTTGCAAAGCTGTTATACTAAAAAGAGAATTTAGCTTTTTATATTGGTCACCTTCATATGTTTCTAAAAACCTATATGCTTCAATTAGCATTGCATCACCAGATAATATACCAGTATTTATATCCCATTTCTCATGAACCGTTTCTTTACCTCTACGCAAAGGAGCATCATCCATAATATCATCATGAACTAAAGAAAAATTATGAAAAACCTCAACAGCCATAGCAGCAGAAATAGCCTCTTTATAATCTACTCCAAAAATATCTGCAGACATTAGTGCTAATATTGGACGCAACCGTTTACCTCCTAAATTTAAAATATATGTTATTGGTTGGTATAAATTTTTAGGCTCTTTATCTATTGCTATTTTACTTAATTCTTTTAAAAAAGAGTCTCTATACTGGTCAATGGAATGCATCTATAATTTTTTTTCAAAAATACATGAAATACTTTTTAAGCAATTATAAATGTAACATTCATTTTAAACTTAAGTTAAGTAATCTTAAAACTATGGAAACTTTTTTTGTTTTCTAAGTTTCCTAACTTATCTTTGCGGCTTATTATGAAAGAAAAAATTTTAGAAAAAGCTACAGATTTATTCTTAAACCTAGGTTTTAAGAGTGTTACTATGGATGACCTTGCTAATGAATTAGGAATGTCTAAAAAAACCATATACTCACATTTTGACAATAAAACCAAGTTAATAGAAGAAAGTACTCTCCAATTATTTAATTCTATATCTACAGGAATAAACAAAATATGTTCTTTAGATATAAATCCAATTGAAGAATTATACGAGATAAGAAAGTTTGTAGTATCAAACTTAAAAGATGAAAAATCTTCTCCTATATATCAATTACAAAAATACTATCCAAAAATACATAAATCATTAAAACAAAGACAGTTTGCTGCTATGCATGACTGTGTTATTGTAAATATTGAAAAAGGAATTGAGCAAGGACTTTATAGAAAAAATTTGGACATAGAATTTATTTCAAGAATATATTTTTCTGGAATGACAGCTATTAAGGACGATGACTTTTTTCCGCCAGAGCAATTTTCTAAAATAAAATTAATGGACAATTATTTAGAGTATCATATAAGAGGAATAGTTACAACAAAAGGAAAAAAAGTATTAACAGATATTATCAAATCAAATCAATCATAAATGAGAAGGAGTTTAACATTATTACTTTTGCTTTTAGGCATACAAATGAGTTTTTCGCAAGACAAGCCCACGAGTTTTACGCTACAAGAAGCAATTAATTACGCATTGCAGCACAACTACAGTGCAATTAATGCAGAGAGGGATATAGAAGATGCACAAAAGCAAAAGTGGGAGACTATTGCTAGTGGTTTACCACAAATAAACGGTGCAATTAGCTATCAAAATCAATTAAAACAACCAGTATCATTAATTCCTGGAGAATTGGCTGGTGGAGCGCCAGGAACTTTTATTCCTGTTGTTTTTGGTCAAAAGCAATCTACTAGTGCAACAGCAACTTTAAGTCAGCAAATTTTTGATGGTTCATACATTGTTGGCGTACAGGCAACTAAAACATTTATAGACTACAGTGCAAACAGCAAAGAAAAAACAGCCTTAGAGGTTCGTAAATCTGTTGTGGAAGCATACGGAAATGTTCTTTTAGCAGAAGAAAGCACATCTATCTTAGAAAAAAATAAAGCTGCTTTAGAAAAAAACCTTAACGAAACACAAAAGATTTTTGAAAATGGCTTAACAGAAGAAGAAAATGTTGAGCAATTACAAATTACTTTATCATCTGTTACCAACCAGCTAAAAAATGCTATTAGGTTAAAAAAAATAACAGTACAAATGCTAAACTTAGTTATGGGCTTAGAGCTAGACAACCCTACTAAATTAGCTGAAGACTTAGACATTTTAACAGAAAAACAAATAGACTTTAAGTTACTAGAAAGCGACTTAGTTTTAGAAAACAATGTAGATTACAAAATGGCTCTTAACTTAAACGAGCAACGTACTTTAGAGCTTAAGTTAGAAAAAAGTAAAGCACTACCTAAATTAAATGCTTTTATAAACTTTGGATACACTGCATATAGTGAAGACTTTGATTTTTTAAAGAAAGAAACAGATTGGTTTAACTCTTCTATTTTAGGGTTTGATTTAAACATCCCTATTTTTAGTTCTTTACGTAGAAGTGCATCTACACAACGTGCAAAAATTGCATTAGAAAAAGCTAAAACACAAAAAACTGAAGCAGAAGAATCTCTACGCCTTAGTTGGGAAAACGCTAAAAGCGAATACATTTTAGCTATAGAGCAATACCAAACAAATAAAGAAAATTTAGGTTTAGCAGAACGCATAGAACAAAAAAATCAAGTTAAGTATTTTGAAGGTTTAGCAACAAGTTTTGAGCTAAGACAAGCACAAACACAATTGTATGCTGTACAGCAAGAGTATTTGCAATCTATGATAGACGTAATTAATAAAAAAACAGCTTTAGAATTAATTCTAAACAACTAACCCCAACACAACAATTTGTAATACAAACAATATGAAAAAAATATTCTACATACTAACACTTACAGCACTTGTAACTGCTTGCGAAGACAAAAACACATCTGTAGAGAGTATTATTGCTACAAAAGATATAGAAAAAATAAGAGAAAAAAAGGCAACCGTTTCAGAAGAGCATAAAGCTTTAGAAAAGCAAATGGTTATGTTAGATTCTGCTATTGCTGTTATACAAGGAAACAAAAACTTACCTTTAATAAGCACACTAACTACAAAGACAAAAGTTTTTAATCATTTTTTAGAGTTACAAGGTAATGTACAAACAAAACAAAACGTTTTAATTTACCCAGAAATGGCAGGTACTTTACAAAGAGTATATGTTAAAGAAGGGCAAAAAGTAAGTAAAGGACAAATACTTGCCACTATAGATGATGGTGGTATGAGCAGCCAACTTGCACAGTTAAAAACACAAGCAGAATTAGCTAAAACTACTTTTGAAAGACAGCAAAGACTTTGGGAGCAAAAAATAGGGTCTGAAATACAGTACTTACAGGCAAAAACTAATTATGAAGCTCAAGTAAATGCTATTAAACAAGCAGAAAGCCAATTAGGAAAATCTAGTATAAGAGCTCCTTTTACAGGTATCATAGACAATGTTATTAAAGAACAAGGTACTGTTGTTGCACCTGGTATGGGATCTGAAGTTTTTAGAATTGTAAACTTATCTAATATGTATTTAGATGTAGAGGTACCAGAAACCTACATTAAGAGCATAAAAAATGGAAAAGAAGCCGTTGTTTATTTTCCAATTTTAAATGATAGTGTTACTACTAAAATTAGACAAACAGGCAACTTTATTAACCCTAGTAACAGATCTTTTTCTGTAGAAATTTCTGTTCCTAATAAAAATGGGAACATAAAACCTAATTTAACGGCTAAAGTTAGACTTAATGACTACACCAACAATGAGGCTATTTTAATACCGCAAAGTGTAATCTCAGAAAATGCTAACGGAGAGCAATATGTTTATGTAGCAGAAAAAACTGAAGACAATTACGCAACTGCAAAAAAGAAAATAATTACAACTGGTAAAAGCCAAGGTCCGTTAATAGAAGTTATTTCTGGATTAGCAGCTAATGAGCACGTAATTAAAGAAGGTGCAAGAACGGTTAAAGACGGACAAAAAGTTGAAATTTTAAATCAATAATTCCATGAGCAAAATACAAAAAAACGCCGACAAGGAATTTAAAATATCCTCATGGGCAATAGATAACCCTTCGGTTATTTATGTACTTATTGGACTATTTTTATGGATAGGACTCTCTGCATACTTAGCTATGCCAAGAGAAGATTTTCCGGAGGTAATAGAAACTAAAATATACATTAGCACACCATATCCTGGTAACACTGCTGAAGATATAGAACGTTTAATTACAGATCCTTTAGAAGATAAAATAAAGAACGTAAGTAACGTTGTAGAATTTACATCTACCTCTCAAGAAGATTATGCTATGATTGTAGTAGAGTTTGATGAAGGTATAAGTGTACAAGAAGCTAAACAAAAAATTAAGGACGAAGTAGATGCCGAGAAAGCTAGTGAAGACTGGCCTACATTTAATGGCGCTAAAGTAGAGCCTAATGTTTTTGACCTTAACTTATCTGAAGAAATGCCAATCATGAATATTAACTTTACAGGAGATTATCCTGTAGAAAAGTTAAAAGATTTTGCAGAGTATTTACAAGATGAAGTAGAAGATTTATCTGAAATTAAAAAGGCAGACATACGTGGTGCCCAAGAAAAAGAGGTAGAAATTGCGGTAGACATTTATAAAATGATGGCTGCTAAAATTAGTTTTGATGATGTTTTAAATACCATTAGAGGTGGCAATGTTACAATGTCTGCTGGTAATTTAAAAACAGAAGAACAAAGAAGAACTATACGTATTTTAGGAGAAGTAAAAGACCCGCAATTACTAAACAACTTTGTTGTTAAGTCTGAAAATGGTGCTACGTACCTTAGAGACATTGCAGAAATTACTTTTTCTGAAGAAGATAAAACTACCTATGCCAGAGAGTTTGGAGAAAGCGTAGTAATGTTAGATGTTAAAAAAAGAGCCGGACAAAACTCAATTTCTGCATCAGACCAAATTAAAGAGATTGTTAAAAAGGCAAAAAAAGAGTATTATCCGCCAGATTTAAAAATTTCTATTGCTAATGATTCTTCTACTAAAACCTTAAACCAAGTAGACGATCTTGTAAACAACATCATATTTGGTATTATACTAGTTGTAACAGTTTTAATGTTCTTTTTAGGATTTAGAAACGCACTATTTGTTGGTTTTGCCATTCCTATGTCTATGTTTATGTCTTTTATGATATTATCTTGGCTAGGCTATACCCTAAACACAATGATTCTTTTTGGAATGATTATGGGACTTGGTATGCTTGTAGATAATGGTATTGTGGTTGTAGAAAACGTGTACCGTTTAATGGATGAAGGCTTATCTAAAGTTGAAGCTGCCAAAAAAGGTGTTGGTGAAATTGCTTTCCCAATTATAGTATCTACACTTACTACAGTAGCGGCCTTTGTTCCTTTAGGTTTATGGCCGGGTGTAATGGGACAGTTTATGAAGTTTTTCCCTATCACATTATCAGTTGTATTAGGATCTTCATTACTGGTTGCTATATTAATGAACTCTATGCTAGTTTCTAAATTTATGGAGCTAGGCGAAAAAGAACTTACCGTTAAACAACTAGTACGTTTAAGTATTATTCTTGGTGGTTTTGGTATATTGATATTAGTTTTTGGTGGCGTAATGAGAGGTTTAGGCTCTGTTATGCTTATTACTGCTGTAATGTTCTGGGCGTACAAATATTTCATTAAAAAATGGGCAATTCGTTTTCAAAAAAACACAATGGTTAAGTTTGAAAACTGGTACGAGCGCAGATTAAAACACGCCTTAAGAGGTGGTAACGTATACTGGTATGTATCTATAACCTTTGTTCTTTTAATTGTTGTATTTATGCTTTTTGGTATGTCTGTTGACAGTAAAAGAACCAAAATAGAATTTTTCCCAGACAATATACCAAATGAAATATCTGTGTACGTAGAATACCCAGAAGGTACATCTATTGAGAAAACAAATGCTATAACTAAGGTTATAGAAAAAAGAGTTTATGAAATTTTAGATGATGACATATACAAACACGATGGAGAAAACTTTATTGTAGATTCTGCCGTATCACAAGTTGGTGAAGGTGCTGGTAACCCACAAACCGATGGTGGTTCTGCTGCAGAAATGCCGCATAAAGGTAAAATAACAGTAAACTTTAGCGAGTTTAAATTTAGGAGAGGAATTAACACAGAAGAAATACGTGCAAAAGTGCAAAAAGCATTAAGCGGTATTTATCCAGGCGTAAACATATCTGTAGAAAAAGACTCAAATGGCCCACCTGCTGGTTACCCTATTAACATTGAGTTAGAGGGCAAAGATTACAATGAACTTATTGCTACTGCAGAAAGCGTTAAAAACTTTATTAATACCAAAAACATAGCTGGTATAGAAGAAATAAAGATTGATGTTAATAAGAGTAAACCATCTATGGAGGTAGTTGTAGACCGCGAAAAAGCTGGTGAATTAGGAGTCTCTGTTGGTCAAGTTGGTAACCAATTGCGTAGAGCCTTATTTGGCGAAAAAGCAGGAGTTTACAAAGAAGATGGTGACGATTATGACATTAATGTTCGTTTTAATGAAGATTTACGTTACAATACAAATGCATTATTTAATCAGAATATAATTTTTAGAGATCCATCAAACGGACAAATAAAAGAAATTCCGGTTTCTGCTGTTGCCTCTATGCAAAACACTTCTGGTTTTAGCGCTATTAAACATAGAGATAATGAGCGCGTAGTAACTATTTACTCTGGCTTAGAACCTGGTTTTACAGATGCTGCTGCAATTGTAGATGAGATACAAAAAGAAATGGAGGATTACAAAGGCAAACCTTCTACCGTAAAAATAGATTATACCGGTCAAATTGAAGAGCAAAACAAACAAATGAAGTTTCTTGTTAGTGCGTTCTTTTCTGGTTTAGGTTTAATTATGCTAATCTTAATATTTCAGTTTGGCGGTATTTCTAAACCAATAATTATAATGATAGCTATTTTCTTAAGCTTTATTGGAGTATTTGGTGGATTAATGATTACTGGCTGGTCTTTTGTTATTATGATGACAATGATGGGGATTATATCCTTAGCAGGTATTGTGGTAAACAACGGTGTAGTACTGTTAGATTACACACAAATACTTATAGATCGTAAAAAAGTAAAGCTTGGCTTAGATGAAAAAGAAGTATTATCTAGAGAAGAAGCTACAGAAGCAATTGTAACTGGCGGTAAAGCAAGGTTAAGACCCGTAATTTTAACAGCTGTTACTACTGTACTTGGTTTAATACCACTAGCTATTGGTTTAAATATAGATTTCTTTGCTTTATTCTCAGAATTTAATCCACACATATACATAGGTGGTGATAATGTAATTTTCTGGGGACCGCTAGCTTGGACCGTTATATTTGGACTAATGGTAGCTACATTTTTAACCCTTATAATTGTACCTGCATTATTTGATATTACATACAGGTTAAAAATAAGATTCTACAAAAAACCATAAACACATAAAAAGTAGAATAACATATAGTAATAAAAAAAAGGCGCTAATTAAATAGCGCCTTTCTTTTTTTAAAACTTTACACAAAAGTTATTCTTTTATTTTTTCTTGTATCTTTTTAGAGATCATAAAAATCACCAACAAAACAATAGCACATAAAGCTGCAACAATACAGATAAGTGCAATAGTGCTTGGGCCATTAAGAGGATCATCAAAATCTATCTGAGTTACATTATACCCAATTAGCAATCCTGCTATTAAAAACAAGATTATAAATATTACTTTATTCATTTTAACTTCTATTTAAAAGAGTTCATTAATATTTGCTGCAAATAGTTTTACCGCTATTGCCAGCAAAATTACACCAAAAACTTTTCTAATAACACTTAATCCGCTTTTTCCTAGTACTCTTTCTATTTTTTTAGAAGACTTTAACACTATATAAACAAATAAGATATTTATTAAGATAGCTACAATTATATTTTGAACGTGATACTCTGCACGTAAAGACAATAAAGACGTCATTGTACCCGCTCCTGCAATTAAAGGAAATGCTATTGGCACAATAGAAGCTGTTTCTGGCTCATCATCCTTATAAAGTGTTATACCCAATATCATTTCTATGGCCATAAAAAAGATAATAAAAGAGCCCGCCACAGCAAAAGAGTTTACATCTATACCAATAAGGTTTAAAATTTCTTCCCCTACAAACAAAAATGCAACCATAATTAAAGTTGCTACTAAAGATGCTTTTTCAGACTGTATATGACCTACTTTTGCCCTTAAAGTAATAATTATTGGTATGCTACCAATAATATCTATTACCGCAAAAAGAATCATACTTGCTGTTACTATCTCTTTAAAATCAAAAAAACTAGAAGACATAATTTTACTTTTTTTAAAAATCGGTGCAAACTTACACTTTATAAAACGGTTTTAAATTACTAAAATTAAAAATAACAGCTTATTAACGTTAAAAAAGTATCTTTGCACTTTTATAATACGCATATGTTTCAAATAGGAAAAACCATAGTATCTGAAGAAATTATAGACAACGATTTTGTCTGTAACTTAACGGCCTGCAAAGGCGCATGTTGTATTGATGGTGATGCAGGTGCACCACTAGAAGACAAAGAGACAGAGATTTTAGTAGATATTTACCAAGATGTAAAACCGTTTTTAAGAGCAGAAGGTATTGCCGCCATTGAGGAGCAAGGTGCTTTTGTAAAAGGTGAAGATGGTGAGTGGGAAACTCCGCTTGTAAATGGTAGCGAGTGTGCTTATGTTGTTTTTTCTGATAACGGAACTGCAAAATGTGGTTTAGAAGATGCTTACAACGAAGGCATTACCAGCTGGAAAAAACCTGTGTCTTGTCACTTATACCCAGTTAGAACAAGAGAATATACAGAATTTACTGGCGTTAACTACCATAAGTGGGAGATTTGCGACCCAGCTTGCTCTTTAGGAGAAGAGTTAAAGGTTCCTGTTTACAAATTTGTAAAAGAAGCCCTAGTTCGTAAATTTGGAGAAGAGTGGTATAGTGAGCTAGAGTTAGTTGCCCAAGAGTATACTAAGTTAAATAATGGGAATAGTTAATGTAACTTCTGTTCCCATAGCATTGCCTTCTTCATCTACCAGGTCAACAAAAACTACTTTAAAAGAATTTAAATAATCTTTAGAGAAGTTTTTAAGTCGCTCTTTAGTAATATTTATACCTAAGGATTTTCTTTTTAAAACCTTAGCTTCTTTTATTTTTTCTGATGCTGCCCTACCTATACCATTATCTGTAATACTAATAACTACAAACTCTTCATTTTGTTTTGAGATATGAAGGTCAATTTTTTTTAGTCCTTGCTTAGATGATAATCCGTGCCATAAAGCATTTTCTAAAAACGGCTGAAGAATTAATGATGGTATTTTTATTTGGTTTAACTCTACATCCCTATCCACATCTATAGTAAAATCTATTTTATTAGAAAAACGGATGTTTTCAATATGCATATACAAATTAACCGTTTCTAACTCATCCTCTAAAGATATTTCCTTTAAAGAAGATGCTTCAAGTATTTTACGTACTAGTTTAGAAAACTTATTTAGGTAATGTACTGCATTCTTTTTTTCGTTATTAATAATATATAACTTAATAGAGTTTAATGAATTGAATAAAAAATGCGGATTCATTTGACTACGTAGCATTGTTTGCTCCAATGTCAACATTTTTTTATCACTAGTTAATTGGTTTTGCTTGTAAAAAACAAATAAGATCACCGCTAACAACACTAAAGAAATACCTATAATTAGTAAGGTTGCCCTATTTTTCTTTAACTTAAGTTTTACTATTTCATTATCTTTTCTAAGATTTTCTATCTCGTTATTAATTTTTTCGTTCTCGTATCTTAAAATAACATCGTTAGCATAGCGTATATTTCTTGTACTACTAATTTGCTTTTCTAGCTCTATTGCCGTTTTATAATACGTTAAGGCCTTTGCATGATTACCTTTTAACTGCTCTAACTGAGATAGTCTTTTAGTACCTAAAGCTGTAATTCTTGGTATTCCTTGCTTTTTACCTATTTCTATACTTCTGGCTATATGCTTTTCTGCTTTATCAATAGCATTTAATTGCATATAAGCCCAGCCAACATTAGCCTCTACAAAAGCTGTTATAAACTTATCCTTTAACAATTTAGCTTTAGTTAAAGCTGGCAACAACAAGGCTATTGCTTCCTTAGGTTTGTTTTGTTTTAAATAAATTTGGGCAATACTATTATTACAAATTATTCTGCCTTTATCAGAATTTACCTGGTTGTTGTATGATAAAGATATTTTATACCTCTCTAAAGCCTCATCTAACTTGCCTTGCTGTTCTAAAGCTTCTCCTATATTTTGGTTATTTATAGCTAAGCCTATCATATTACCTAGCTCTTTTTCTATTTTTAAAGAAGTTTCAAATCTATTTATAGCTAAATTATATTGCTCTAAACTATGATATAGGTTACCTATACTATTTAAAGATACATTTATACTACGTTTTAATTCATCACTGGGCTCCTTTACACTTTCTGCCAGCTCTAGTGCTTGCTGGTTATAATCTAAAGCTGTACGTATGGCATCTATTTTTCTATAATCTACACCTAACATATTTAAACTATAGACTTTAAACTCTAAATCATCTGCCTCCCTAGACGCTTCTAATCCTTTTTTGTGTAACTCTATTGCCTTGCTATATTGAGACAAATTCCTGTAAGCACTACCTAATTGATTGTACCCATAAGCTAACCCAATAAAATAATTACTTTTTTCTGATTGTTTTGTAAAGTAGCGCAGCAAAAGAGTATCTCTTTTATAGGCTCTTACCACAGTGTTTATTTCATGGTACGACTGAGGTTTTAACAGCACCAAACTATCAATCCTTTTTTTCGCCTTCTCCTGTATGTCTTGGGCTAACAAATTAAAACAACACAAACATATACTGCATACCAAAAGCCTCTGCAGAGCTTGTATAAAAAATAATATTAATTTGTTCTTCAACTTTAAAATCATAGAAAATTAAAGTAAGTCTAAAAAATTAGATTTTTTCTGCCTAGAAACCGGAATTCTATCATCAGATTGCAACACAATGTAACCATCTGTTTTAATAAACTCTTTAACTTTATTAATATTAACTATATATGAGTTGTGAACCCTAAAAAAGTTCTCTAGAGTCAGTATTTCTTCAACTTCTTTTAATTTTTTTGTAAGCACAACTTTATTTCCGTCATCCAAGTATAAAGTACTATAGTTACCATCAGATTCTGCATACATAATTTCATCGCTATTTAAAAATATTAGCTTACCATCTGTATTTAATGTTATCCTCTTATTAGATTTGTTAGAATTAAAACCCACTAACAATTGCTCTAAACGTTCTATAGTACCATTTTTATTACTAAATTTTTTAATTTTAGTAATAGTATCATTTAAATCATCAGTATCTATAGGTTTTAAAAGGTAATCTATAGCTTCATTTTTAAGCGCTTTAATTGCGTATTGGTTATAAGCTGTGGTTATTATAATAGGAAAATCTCTTTCTTTTACTTTTTGCATAAATTGAAACCCATCCATAATAGGCATTTCAATATCTAAAAACACACAATCTGGAGTATTAGCCTCCAAATAATTAAGTGCCTCATAAGGATCTGTAAAAGAAGCAACCACTTTAATTTCGTCACTAAAGTTGGTTAACTCCCAAGTTAAGCTCTGTATGGCTTTTATTTCATCGTCTATTACAACTGCTTCTAACATACTAAAAATTTAAGAGTAGTAAATGTACAATACTATGTTTAAAAGAAAATTATTAATGTGTGTTTGGTATGATTTTAAGTATTAATTACCTAAAAATAGGTACAGAACATACAAACCACACAGTTTTTAACGCCATTTATACATTGTTAACCTATAGATTACTAAATGATTATAAATTAGCAGTGTATTAGATGTGAGTAATAAAACTAAAAAAAGTGAACTAAAAAGGATTACGTTATTATGAAGAAGTGCATTTTCATGTTTAGTCTGTTAGTAATTACAATAGTTATTGCTGCTATAATAGAAAACAGTAAAAAAATAAAAAAAGAACAAGAGACTACTTTAACAGAAACTAATAACAATTTAGATTCTTTAATAGCAAATACAACAAAATAAAAAGTATATATAATTTTATGACACCACCAAACTAAGAGTTTACGATTCTATAGGATGTGTATTAATAAACAGAATACACAACTGCATTATGCAGCCTGTTTTAATTTAAGAGTTAAGTGATTTTTATTGCAAATGATTTAAAGGTTTCGGGGGGAACTACCTGAATCATAAAATATTTCATTTTTGTTTTTATTAAAACCGGAATCGTAAAGTTTGGTGCGTCATAAACCGCTACTTCACTAACAAACAACACTTATAAATAATATACTTTTTGGTTTATTTTTTTACTTCGTTTTTCAGTTTTAAAAACTAAAAAAACATATAAATTCTTCAAAGGCAATAAACATCACTAGCGAGCACACATGTCAACAATTGGTGTTAAAAACTTATAACTTAAAACCCATAAAAGCCCTTTACCATGTGGCTACATTTTACAATCTTTGTAGTCCCCCAAGGTTTAAGGATCAATTCTCCTTAAAATTTATAAAACAGTTATAATCCAGATTAAAATTATGTCAACAGCAATAGAACCTATTTTAGTGAAAAACGAAGTAAAAAAATAAACCAAA
>NZ_JBDVAA010000161.1:0-16611 GCF_039943695.1 Cellulophaga sp.
GTACTTTCATTAGATGAAAAACGTAGAGATGCACAAACCAAATTAGACAACACACTTGCAGAAAGCAATAAGTTATCTAAAGAAATTGGTATGCTTTTTAAATCCGGAAAAGCATCTGAAGCAACTACTTTAAAAGAACGCACTGTTTCTTTAAAAGAAGAATCTAAAACATTACAAGAAGAGCTAAATACTGTTGCAGAGCAGTTACAAACATTGTTATACCAAATTCCTAATGTGCCACACCCAAGTGTGCCTGCAGGTAATACAGATGAAGACAATGAGGAAATTTTTAGAGAAGGAGATATTCCAGAATTAATAGAAGGTGCATTGCCACACTGGGAACTTGCTAAAAAATACGACATTATAGATTTTGAACTTGGTGTTAAAATTGCTGGTGCTGGTTTTCCTGTTTACAAAGGAAAAGGTGCTAGGTTACAGCGTGCGCTTATTGCTTACTTTTTAGATAAAAATACAGCTGCTGGTTACCAAGAAATTCAAGTTCCGCATTTGGTAAATGAAATTTCTGGTTACGGAACCGGTCAATTACCAGATAAAGAAGGACAAATGTATCACGTTACAGAAGACGACCTGTATTTAATACCTACAGCAGAAGTCCCTGTAACTAATATTTTTAGAGACACCATTGTTAACCAGAAAGATTTTCCTATTACCTACACAGGCTATACACCTTGTTTTAGGAGAGAGGCTGGTAGTTATGGCGCACACGTTCGTGGCTTAAACAGACTACACCAGTTTGATAAAGTAGAACTTGTACGTGTAGAACACCCAGATAATTCTTATGCTGCCTTAGATGGTATGGTAGAGCACATAAAAGATATTTTAAGAGAACTAAAGTTACCATACAGATTGCTACGCCTTTGTGGTGGAGACCTTGGTTTTACAGCTGCTCTTACGTTTGATTTTGAAGTGTTTTCTACTGCACAAGACCGTTGGTTAGAAATTAGTTCTGCTTCTAATTTTGAAGCATACCAAGCAAATAGACTTAAGTTACGTTTTAAAGACGAAAATGGTAAAAGCCAATTTGCACATACATTAAACGGAAGCTCTTTAGCTTTACCACGTGTTTTAGCCGGAATTTTAGAAAATTACCAAACAGAAAATGGCATTAAAATACCAGAAGTTCTTGTGCCTTATTGTGGTTTTGATATGATAGATTAAGGTTCTTTAACAAGAACTTCTTATATTCTTGGTATCTTTACTTTTAAAAATAGATTTCTTGAGAATATTTATACTTATACTAGCCTGCTGTTTTGCGCAACTTTCTGTTGGGCAAAACAGCTTTTTAGCTAAACAGTATTTTGATGATGGCGATTTTGACAAAGCCGTAATTTTTTACGAAAAGCTTGTAAAAGAAAACCCAAGAAGATCTGACTACCAAACGTTTTTAATTAGCTGCTACCAGCAACTAGAGCGTTATTCTGATGCTAAAAAGCAAATACAACAGAATTTACAGTCAAACAATCCGCACCCAGTATATTACATAGACTTAGGACATAATTACACCCTACAGGGTAATGATGCAGAAGCCACTAAATATTACGACTTAGCATACTCAAAAGTAGCAGAAAACCCTAGAGACGGCTATGGTTTAGCGTACAGGTTTCAAAAATATTCTCTTTTAGAATATGCAGCAAAAACATATAGTAAAGCAATGGAATTAAATCCTGACTTGGATTTTAATTTTCAGTTAGCACGTATTTACGGAGAACAAGGCAACGTAGAAAAAATGTTTTACAGCCTGCTTAATATCATAGGTAAAAACCCAGATAAAATGCCAACTGTAATTCGTAGTTTAGACGATTTTATCACATCAGATTCTGATTACAGAAACAACATCATTTTAAAAAAACTAATTCTTAGAAACGCACAACGTACCCCAGATATTATATGGAATGAAATGTTGAGCTGGCTATTTATACAGCAAAAACAATTTAATAGTGCTTTTAGTCAAGAAAAAGCTATTTACAAACGCTCCCAAGAGAGTAGTTTAAGAAGGCTGCAAACATTAGCCAACATTTGTGTTGATGAAAACCAAAAAGAAACTGCCCAAGAGGTCTACAATTATATTGTAACCAACAGCACCAGAGAAGACAATATAAAACTCTATGCAGAACTACAAAGAATAGAGCTAGATTTAGAATTGTCTGAAAATAAAAATATAGAAATAGCACAAAAATCTTACAACTATCTTTTAGAAACTTATGGTTATAAAACGCACACTATATTATTACAATTAAAGTATGCTAACTTTTTAGCTTTTAAGAAGAATAATTCTGAAGAAGCAATAACTGTTTTAAAAAAGACATTAGAATTACAACTTAACAAGTATGAAGAAGCTAAAATAAAAATGACTTTAGCAGATATACTTGTTTACAACAAAAGGTTTAACGAGGCTCTAATTTACTATACACAAATTCAGAAAAACTTAAAAAATGATATTCTAGCACAAAATGCTAGGTTTAAAGTTGCAAAAGCTAGTTTTTACAAAGGTGATTTTGACTGGGCTTTGGCGCAATTAAAAGTGTTACGCAGCTCTACATCTCAGCTAATTGCTAATGATGCTATGCAATTAAGCTTATTAATTTCTGATAACAGCCTTCAGGACTCTACTAAAACAGCATTAAAAAAGTATGCTACGGCAGATTTATTAGCGTATCAAAACAAGACAACAGAAGCCATTACCACTTTAGATGATATTTTAGAAAACCACAAAGGTGAAAAAATTGAAGACGAAGCCTTATTAAAACAAGCTGAACTACTTATACAACAAAAAAAGTATGAGAAAGCCGAGTTTAATTATCTAAAAATTATAGAATTTTACGCCTCCGGAATTTTAGCTGATGACGCCCATTATGCCTTAGGCGAACTATACCGCACTATTCTTTACAAGCCAGAAGAAGCAAAATACCATTATGAAAAAATAATTTATGGCTACCAAGACAGTTACTATTTTCCGTTAGCCAGAAAAGAGTTTAGAAAACTTAGAGGAGACGCTATAAATTAATTATAGCTTTGCAGATTGTAAAAAAGTAAACATCACACTAAAAAATATATTATGTACATATACAATGTAACCATTAACATAGAAGAAGCAGCACACGACAAATGGTTGTCTTGGATGAAAGAAACACACATACCAGATATGCTAGCTACAGGTAAATTTACAGGAGCTAAAATGTGCAAAGTAATTATAGAAGAAGAAATGGGTGGCGTAACATACTCTGTACAGTACAGCACGCCAAACAAAGAAACTCTAGAGGTGTATTACAAAGAAGATGCAGATAAGTTGCGTGAAGAGGCAAACAAGCATTTTGCGGGTCAGTTTGTAGCTTTTAGAACAGAATTAGAAGTTATTGGAGAAGCTGTATTAACTCCTGCTAAAAAATAAATTTTTACACTGTAAAAACCTGGTATTAAATTATTAGCTACACAATTTATGTCTAAAAAGAAAAAAGAGTTTTTTAAAAAAAATAAGGCCGAACGCAGAAATGATAGCCCCGTAAAGGCTAAAAAACACCTTGGTCAGCATTTTTTGACAGATGAAGCTATTGCACAACAAATTGCTGAAACATTAACCCATAAAGGGTACACTAATGTTATAGAAATTGGGCCAGGTACAGGCGTGCTTACCAAGTACATTTTAAAACACAATTTAAATTTAATAGCTATGGATTTAGATACTGAATCTATAGCATATTTAAATCAGAATTTTTTGTTAGAACACCCAGAATTACTTACACGTAAAGGAACGTTTAAAGTTGTGGAGGCCGATTTTTTAAAACAAGATTTAACCACCATTTTTGGTGATGAGCAATTTGCTATAAGTGGTAATTTCCCGTACAACATATCTACACAAATTGTGTTTAAAACACTAGAACACAAAGAGCAGATACCAGAGTTTACAGGAATGTTTCAAAAAGAAGTTGCAGAGCGTATTTGCTCTAAAGAAGGCAGCAAAGCATATGGTATTTTATCTGTACTAGCACAAGCATATTACCACGCAGAATATTTATTTACAGTACCGCCAACAGTTTTTAATCCGCCACCAAAGGTAGATTCTGGAGTACTTAGACTAACACGTAAAGAAAACTTAGACATTGGCGTAGATGAAAAATTACTATACCGTGTTGTAAAAGCAGTTTTTAATCAACGTAGAAAAACCATTAGAAATAGCTTAAAAACCTTTGAACTTTCTGATAATTTAAAAGAAGACCCTATCTTTGGCAAACGTCCAGAACAATTAGCAGTTGCGGATTTTGTAGCACTTACAAAAAAGATAGCCAATGACACCGTTTAAATTAACAGACGAGTTTTTACAGCACATAGAAGCATTAATTTCCAATCAAAAAGATACTGACATTCAGCTTCTTTTAGAGGAGATACACTATGCAGATATTGCAGAAATTGTTAATGAGCTAAACACCGATGACGCTACCTATATTATTAAATTATTAGAGAGTGATAAAACCTCTGATATTTTAACTGAATTAGATGAAGACGTTAGAGAATCTATTTTAGGAAACTTATCTACAAAAGAAATTGCAGATGAGCTTAATGAGTTAGACACAGATGATGCGGCAGATATAGTTGCAGAGTTACCACAGAACATTGTAAAAGAGGTAATTTCTGAGCTAGAAGATAGAGAACACGCAAAAGATATTGTAGACCTTTTACGTTATGACGAGTACTCTGCTGGTGGTTTAATGGCAAAAGAACTTGTAAAAGTTAACGTAAACTGGAATGTACTTACCTGCGTAAAAGAAATGCGCGCACAGGCAGAAAACGTTACCAGAGTACACTCTATTTACGTGGTAGATGACGAGGAAAAACTTAAAGGCAGACTGTCTTTAAAAGATTTACTTACCACATCTACAAAAACACATATTAAAGATGTGTATATCCCAAAAGTAGATTCTGTTTCTGTAAACGAAAAACCAGAAGAAATTGCAAAAATAATGTCTAGGTATGACCTTGAAGCCATACCTGTTGTAGACGAAATTGGCAGATTAGTTGGTAGAATTACAATTGATGATATTGTAGATGTTATTAAAGATGAAGCCGATAAAGATTATCAAATGGCTGCTGGTATATCACAAGATGTAGAAGCAGATGATAGCATTTTAGATTTAACAAAAGCACGTTTGCCTTGGCTAATATTAGGTCTTTTTGGTGGCGTAGGTTCTGCCACTATAATGGGTACTTTTGAAGGCGTTATAAAAGGGCATATTTCTCTTTTATTGTTTACACCATTAATTGCCGCTATGGCTGGTAATGTTGGCGTACAATCTAGTGCAATTGTTGTGCAAGGTATTGCCAATGATGATTTAAAAGGTAGTATGGTAAACAGACTAATAAAAGAAATACTTTTATCTGCACTTAACGGCACCATATTAGCCATTATACTTTTTTGTTTTGCTTGGCTTATGGAGGGCGATGTAAAAATGGCATTTGCCATATCTATATCTCTTATAGCTGTAATTATTGTAGCTGGTATTATTGGCACATTTGTACCTATTTTTTTACATAAAAGAGGAATTGATCCTGCCATTGCAACTGGGCCATTTATAACAACAAGTAACGATATTTTTGGTATAATTATTTATTTTTCAATAGCTAAACTATTTTTATAAAGCATAAGCTGTATCGTTTTTTATTTCTTCTAACACAAAAGAACTTTGCACGTTAGATATTCCTTTTATTACAGATAACTTATCCAATACAAATTGCTGATACTGCGTCATATCACTAACAGCAACTTTTAATAAAAAATCATAATTACCAGACAAGTGTTGGCAACTCATTATTTCTGGTAAATGAGCAACATTATTTTTAAAATTATCTATTAATTCTCTAGAGTGGGTTGCCAAAGTAATATGGCAATACACCTTAATGGTTTTATTAATCATTTCTTCGTTAAGCAAAGCCACATACCCTTTAATGTAATTTTGCTGTTCTAGTTTTTTAATACGCTCAAAAGTAGGCGACACCGTTAACCCTATTTTATCTGCAATTTCTTTAGTGTTTTGCTTTGCATTTTGTTGCAACAGCATTAGTATTTTTTTGTCTACAGCATCCATATCAGTATATTTTTTTGTTAGGTCGATAATTTTTAAATAAAAACAGAATAATCAAATTGAAAATAAACCATAACACAGTATAATTTATCAAACTAATACCAAATTAAAGATACTTTGACTGAAAATACTAATTTTACAGTATTAAAACCTACTAAACTACTATGTATCAAAATATATCAGAAAAAGACGCAGAACGCCTTTATAAACTAAAGGAAAACATAGAGCAAGCTAGAGATACATTTTTAGGGTATCCTGTATCTAAAGATTTTGATTATTCTGAGCTCAGCAGCTTTTTACAATACCCAATAAACAACTTAGGAGATCCGTTTGAAGATGGCACTTACAAGGTGCAAACACACGAAATGGAAAAGGAAGTTGTTGGCTTTTTTGCCAAACTATTTAGAGCACAACCAACAGATTATTGGGGGTATATTACTAATGGCGGCTCTGAAAGTAACTTATACGGATTATACTTAGCACGTGAGTTATACCCAAAGGGAATGGTATATTATTCTGAGTCTACACACTATAGCGTGCGTAAAAATATTCATTTATTAAATATTCCAAGTATCATTATACGTTCTCAAGAAAACGGAGAAATAGATTATGAAGATTTTGAGAATACAGTTAAAATGAATCGTCATAAACCTGCCATTGTACTCACCACATTTGGCACCACAATGAAGGAAGCAAAAGATGATGTTTCTAAAATAAAAGGTATTTTAAAAAACTTAGCTATACAAGACCATTACATACATTGTGATGCTGCTTTATCTGGAACCTACGTAGCTTTTATGGGGCCACGTATACCGTTTGATTTTAGAGATGGTGCAGATAGTATATCTATAAGCGGACATAAGTTTATAGGGTCTCCAATTCCGTCTGGCGTTATTATAACTAAGCGTAGCAATAGAGATCGTATAGCAAAAGGCATCTCTTACATTGGCTCTTTAGACACTACAATTACAGGCTCTAGAAATGGTCATAGTCCATTATTTTTATGGTATGCGCTTAAAAAAATAGGAGTAGAAGGTTTAAGAGCTCGTTACCAAAAAAGTTTAGAAACCGCTGTGTATTGCGAAAATAGGTTAAAAGAAATTGGTGTAAACGCTTGGCGTAATCCAAATTCTATTACCGTTGTTTTTCCTAAAACAGCATTAGAAATTAAACAAAAATGGCAATTGGCTACAGAGGGTAATGTTGCACACGTTATATGTATGCCTAATGTTACAAAAGCACAAATAGACGAGTTTATTTATGATATGTCACAAGCCAGCACTATTGAAGAAGAAGAATTTGAGCTAGATTTTTAGATTAACACTACTAGTTTAGAACCCAAAAGTCAATGGATGTTATTTCCATTGGCTTTTTTTGTTGCCAATTGGTTATCTTTATAGAACAACAAAGCAACTACCAATGATAAAAAACTTGTTAAATATATGTGTTTTACTCCTTTTATTTAATGCTTGTAAACCCAAAGACAAACCTGCTACCGCAACAGATAACACAGACCGTAATACAACTAATAGCTCACCCACAAAGATTAACAATACTGCTTTAATTATTTTAGGCACTGTACAAGATGCTGGTTCACCACAAATAGGGTGCAAAAAAGACTGCTGCAAAGACTTATTTACAAATCCAGATGCTAGCAGAAAAGTAGTTTCTTTAGGAGTTATAGACACCAAAAACAAAGCAACTTTTTTATTTGAAGCCACACCAGATATTGCCACACAAGTAAAAGCGCTAAAAAACAGTGCAAACTTTAATGCTAAAGAAACTCCTACAGGTATTTTTTTAACGCACGCACATATTGGTCATTATGCAGGTTTAATGTTCCTGGGTAAAGAAGCTATGAATGCCAATTGCGCGGCAGTTTACGCTATGCCAAAAATGAAAACCTATTTAGAGAATAACGGACCTTGGAGTCAGCTTGTGGCTAATAAAAACATAGAAATAAAAGCTACTGAAAACAACAAAAAAATACAGCTAACCCCTTCTTTAAAAGTAGTTCCGTTTACAGTGCCACACAGAGATGAGTTTTCTGAAACCGTAGGTTATACTATAATTGGACCAAACAAAAGCGCTTTATTTATTCCGGATATTGACAAGTGGAATAAGTGGGAACAAGATATTATTGCTGAAATTGCAAAAGTAGATTATGCATTTATAGATGCTACTTTTTATGATGCCGAAGAAATAAACAACAGAGATATTTCAGAAATTCCTCATCCATTTATTGTAGAAAGTATGGAGCTGTTTAAAGAGCTTCCTAAAGCAGAAAAAAGCAAAATAAATTTCATTCATTTTAATCATACAAATCCAGCCTTAAATATAGAAAGCGCTAAGGCAAAACAAATTATACAAAACGGATTTAACATTGCGCAGATTAACGGTATTTACAACTTATAAAACGCCTTACAAATATTATATTTACTCTAAAATTACACCTATGAAAATTAAACTGTTTTACCTTTTAGTTTGTGCACTTTTCACTACAGTTATCAAAGCACAGACCTATGCTAAAAATGGTATGGTAGTGTCAGACAACAGTGCGGCATCTAAAGTTGGTGCAGAAATCCTTAAAAAAGGTGGTAATGCAATAGATGCATCTGTTGCAACTGCTTTTGCTTTAGCCGTTACGCATCCACAAGCTGGTAATATTGGCGGTGGTGGCTTTTTAGTTTTCATGAAATCTGACGGTAACGCTACCACAATAGATTTTAGAGAAAAAGCACCTTTAAAAGCAACTACAAATATGTTTTTAGATGAACAGGGCAACTTAATACCTGGCTCTAACCACAATGGTTTACAATCTGTTGGTGTACCCGGCACGGTTGCAGGGCTATTTATGGCGCATAAAAAATATGGTAAGCTACCTTGGGCATCACTTGTACAGCCAGCTATTGATTTAGCAGAAAACGGTGTGCCTTTGTCTTACACGCTGTATAAACACGCCCTACATTATAAAAAGGAATCTGAATTTATGGCCAATTATTTTACCAATGAAAAAGGTGAAATAACACAAATGGATGAAATTTGGAAACAACCTGTACTTGCCGCAACGCTAAAAGAAATTAGAGATAATGGTAAAGACGGTTTTTACAAAGGTAAGGTAGCCAAAGAAATTGCTCGTTTTATGAAAAAAAATGACGGTTTAATTACATTAAAAGATTTAGCAAAATATGAAGCCGTAGAAAGAGCTCCTTTAAAAGGAACTTATAAGGGGCACGACATTTTTGTAATGCCACCTCCTAGTTCTGGTGGAGTTGCATTGTTAGAAATGATGAATATTATGGAGTTAGCAGATTTTAATAAAGCGCCTTTTAAATCAACAACTTACGTACATTTGGTAGCAGAAGCTATGCGTAGAGCTTTTGCAGATAGAGCAGAATATTTGGGAGATCCTGATTTTAATTTAAATATGCCTTTAGAAAAACTTACGTCTAAAGAATTTGCTAAAAATAGGTTTAAAAATATAGATTGGCAAAAAGCATCTGTAAGCGATTCTACCAAATTTGGACAAATTTACGAAGGCAACAATACCACTCATTTATCTATTTTAGATAAAGAAGGTAATGCCGTATCGTTAACCTACACTTTAGAACATTCCTACGGTTCTAGATTAGGTTCTCCTAAACTTGGATTCATTTTTAATAATGAAATGGGAGATTTTAATCCGCAACCAGGTTACACAAACAGCAAAGGCTTAATTGGTTCTGCTGCTAACATTATTAAGCCAGAAAAAAGAATGCTTTCTAGTATGACACCTACAATTGTAGCTAAAGACGGTAAAGCTGTTTTGGTTATTGGTAGCCCAGGCGGAAGAACAATTATAAACACGGTCTTTCAGACAGTTTTAAATGTAATTGAGTTTGATATGCCGATACATAAAGCTATTGAAGCTATGAAAATTCACCACCAATGGTTACCAGACCGTATTTTGTATGAAAAAGATTTACTATCACCAGACACCATAAAGGCATTAGAAGCTATGGGACATACAATGGTAGAACGCGAGCACTTAGGCAGGCTAATGGGTATTACTGTAGATACTGAAAATAAAGTTTACATAGGAGCATCAGATTCTTCTAGTCCAGATGGTGGTGCAATTGGTTATTAATTTTAATACATTTTATTTTGAAAACCATCAACCTAAAAGAAAAACAAAGCAAGTTTAGTAAACAGTGGCATCCGCACCAAATTGCTGTTGTAGACAATATGCAGGTACTTTTAGCCAAATTAAAAGGCGACTTTGTTTGGCACGCACACGAAAATGAAGATGAACTTTTTCAGGTACTAAAAGGTAGATTGTATATGCAATTTAGAGACCGTACAGAAATAGTAAAAGAGGGCGAAATAATTGTGGTTCCTAAAGGCGTAGAACACTGCCCTAAAACTAAAAATGATGAAGTTGTAGAGGTTATGTTGTTTGAGAAACAATCTATTTCACACACAGGCACTGTTATTGACGAGAAAACACAAACTGAATATCCAAAAATATAATAATGAAAGTATTGCATTTAGATAAAAATCATCCTTTAATAATAGAACAATTTAAAGATTTTGGTTTTGTAAATGATATAGATTACACAGCAACTAAAGAGGAAGTTGAAGCTATTATTCACAACTATGAGGGATTAATTATACGCAGTAGATTTCCGTTAGACAAAGCATTTTTAGACAAAGCAGCCAACTTAAAATTTATAGGAAGATTAGGTGCTGGCCTAGAAAATATAGATACAGATTACGCTACGCAGAAAGGTATTTTTTTAGCTTCTGCTCCAGAAGGCAACCGCAATGCTGTTGGCGAACACACATTGGGTATGATTTTATCTTTATTTAATAAGCTAAATAAAGCAGACCAAGAAGTAAGTAATGGCAAATGGGACAGAGAAGGCAACCGAGGGATTGAGCTAGACGGTAGAACCGTTGGTATAATAGGCTACGGAAATATGGGTAATGCTTTTGCTAAAAAACTACGTGGTTTTGATGTAGATGTATTGTGCTATGATATTAAAGATGATGTTGGCAACGAAAATGCAACTCAAGTATCATTAAAAGAGTTACAACAAAAAGCAGATGTATTAAGTTTACACGTGCCACAGTCTAATTCTACCACAAATATGGTAACAACAGACTTTATTAATGACTTTAAAAAACCATTTTGGTTGTTTAATACTGCTCGTGGCAAGTGCGTTGTAACGGCAGATTTGGTGGCAGCATTAAAAGAAGGTAAAATATTAGGCGCAGGACTAGATGTTTTAGAATATGAAAAAGCCTCTTTTGAAAATATGTTTACAGATAATGAACTCCCTAAAGCTTTTGAATACTTAATACAATCTGATAAAGTTTTACTTAGTCCGCACGTAGCTGGCTGGACCGTAGAAAGCAAAATTAAACTTGCACAAACTATTGTAGATAAGGTAAAAGCAAAGTTTTTGTAACTTTAAAAGTGAACCAAAAGAATACAAGATTATGCAATCTAGAGCCGTAACACCAGACCAATATATAAATGAACTACCAGAAGAGCGTAAGGAAGCTGTTTCTAAAATTAGAGAAATAATTTTAAATAATATTCCTGCTGGTTTTACAGAAACTATGAGTTATGGTATGTTGGGCTATGTTGTACCACATACCTTATATGCAGATGGCTACCATTGTGACCCAAAGTTGCCACTACCTTTTATGAATGTGGCATCGCAAAAAAACTTTATTGCCTTGTACCATTCTGGTATTTATGCAGACCCAGACTTGTTAAATTGGTTTACTACAGAATATCCTAAACATTGCAAACGCAAGTTAGATATAGGCAAAAGTTGTATAAGATTTAAAAAGTTAGATGATATCCCATACGAGTTAATTGGCGAACTGGCTACAAAAATGACGGTACAACAATGGATAGATTTATACGAGAAAAACACTAAAAAATAAAACCGATATGAAAAGAGTTACAGGCTTAGGAGGTTTCTTTTTTAAAACAGAAGACCCAGATAAAATTAAACAATGGTACAAAGACAGGCTAGGTCTAGATACAGACCGTTATGGTTGTACCTTTTGGTGGAAAGATAAAGAAGGAAACGATTGTAGCACCCAATGGAGTCCAATGAAAAATGACACCACGTATTTTGAACCAAGCAAATCTTCTTTTATGATGAATTTTAGGGTTGAAAACTTAGTGAAATTATTAGAAGTACTAAAAGCAGAAGGTGTTACTATTGTTGGTGAAATAGAAGAATATAGCTACGGAAAATTTGGATGGATACTAGACCCTGACGGAAATAAACTAGAATTATGGGAGCCAATAGACGAAGCTTTTAAGTAATAATTAAAAAAAATTACTACATTTATCTCACAATTAAATTAAACCAACACACAAAAATTATGTCAGAAGAAAACAAGGATTTTGCTGATGAAGCAAAAGAAACAACAAACGAATTTGCAGAAGGCGCAAAAGAAGCTGCTAACGATATATCTGAAGGCCTAAACAATATGGCTGGAGGAGAAAACAAGAAAATGCTAGTTGGTATTTTAGCAATTATCTTTGGATCTTTAGGAGTTCATAAATTTATTTTAGGCTACCAAAAAGAAGGTATTATTTTGCTAGTTGCAACCGTAGTAGGTTACGCAACTCTTTGCATTGCTGTTGGTGGTATCATTCTTGCAGCAACTTGGATTATTGGTATTGTTGAAGGTATTATGTACCTAACAAAATCTGATGAAGAATTCTACAACACATACCAAGTTGGTAGAAAGCCTTGGTTTTAAGGAATTAAAACAAATTACAGAACAGAAGGGCTATCTATTTTTTAGATGGCCTTTGTTAGTTTACAGACTCATAATCTAAGGGTAATGTATTTGCTATTCTAAGCAAGCCCATATCGCCGCCAAACAACACCACATCTACAGGAGAATGGTTGCCATAAGCATCTATTTCAAAAGGGTTTTGAGTTACAACAACAAAAGAATTACTCCACCTATTATACAACACATTTAAGCGCTCTAAAGTCTGCGTTACTTTGGTGTTACCATTGCCTATACTTTCTACTTTGTAATAGTCATAAGGGTTTACTTCTAAACTCTCTTTAAAAATTCTAAAATTTTCTTCTGTTAGTCTCTTTGCAGACAAAGCACGCATAAAATGTAATGTAGACCCATAATAAGTAAGTTCTCTATTTTTAATATACTTACGCCTTGTTTTTTTATCTATTTCCTTAAACAAAGTAGTGCCTGCATAAAACACAGAACCTGTTAGCCTAAAACCATTTATATTGGTTTTATACCTAACCTCAAAATCTTGTAAATGATACTCTAAATTATACCCTAAAAATTTATTTTGAACTAGAATAGGCTTGTTGGCATAAGCATAAAGTACATCTTCTTTTTTACTGTAGTACAAGCGTATGTCATCTTCATTTAAAATTTTACATTTTTGTGCTGGTAAAGTGGGGCCTAAAAACTGATTTCTAAAGATGCGTAATTTCTTTTCTCTACTCCAAGTGTCTGGTTCCAGAACAACCTCATTTAACTCTTCTATGGCTTCTTGTAAGTAAATAGTACCTACAGTTGTTTTACCAACTACATTTACGACCTTATTTTTAAATCCAAAATAACTTATGACTAAAGGTGAAGTACTATTTTTTTCTGTAGAAATACTAAAGTAACCATTTGTATTTGTAACCACACCAATGGTTGTACCATCATAAAAAACAGATGCTCCTTGCAAAGGTTCTTTACTAACCTCATCTAAAACATAACCACTAACAGTATTTTGCGTGAATCCTTGTAGAAAAAGAAGTGCAAATAAAAAAAAGAAACTTGTTTTCATTTGCACTAGTATTATTCTGTTTGTCCGTTGTGTAGTTTTTGTTCCAATTCTGCCTGAAATTCTTCCATAACCGGCTTAACAGTACTTTCTGGTATATCTGCAATTTTAATATACATTAAACCATCTACAGAGTTATTAAAAAGCGGATCTACGTTAAATGCTACCACTTTTGCATTTTGCTTAATATATTTTTTAATTAAAACAGGCAAGCGTAAGTTACCTGGTTCTACCTCATCAATAAGTCTATCAAACTTATTTAAATCGGCTTCAGTTTCATCAAAAATAAATTCTTTATCTGCGTCTTTTAATTTTACCTTAAACTCTTTTTTAGGTCTAATATACTGCGCTACATACGGATCCCAGTAGTTAGATTTCATAAACTCTATCATTAAAGATTTAGAGAAATTAGAGAACTGATTACTAATACTAACACCACCTATTAAGTACTTATACTCTGGGTGCCTAAGTGTTGTGTGCACAATACCTTTCCAAAGTAAAAATAGAGGCATTGGTTTTTGCTGGTATTCCTTTACTATATAAGCCCTACCCATTTCTATCGTTTGCTGCATCATACCATACAGTTCTGGCTCTAACCTAAAAAGATCTTGAACATAAAAACCATCTATACCATATTTTTTAAATATTTCTCCTCCAAGCCCCATACGGTAAGCACCAACTATAGCTTTACCATTATCATCCCAAAGAAATAAATGATGGTAGTAATTGTCAAACTCATCTAAATCTATAGCCTTGTTTGTCCCCTCTCCTATTGCTCTAAAAGTAACCTCTCTTTGTCTACCTATTTCTTGTAAAATAGAAGGCATATCATCTGCCGTAGCCAAAAAGACTTCATAAGATTTACTTTGTAAAAGTCTACAATCTTTTTTACGTAATTCTTCAATCTCCTTTTCTATAATGTCTCTGCTAATAGGTGTTGCTATTTTTTTAGGAGCTTTGGGTATTTTTAATGTTGTAGGTACTTTATCTATCAACCTTTCTTTTTCAAAGGCATTAGACAACATATATGTTTTTCTACGCAATAAATCTGTAAAATCTGCTAAGCTCTTGTGTTCGTTCTGAGTTTTTACAGTTATAGGCTGACCAATTCTAACTTTAATGACTCTGTTTTTTTGCGTAGTTACTTCAGACGGTAATTTAGCAGTTCTAAAAACATCACTAATTTTAGACAACCTGTAAAACAACCTACTATTTTTAGCGTGAAAATATATTGGAACCACAGGCACTTCTGCCCTTCTGATGAGCTTTAAAGCAGTTTCTTCCCAAGGTTTATCTACAATTAATTTTCCATCTCTATAAGTAGACACTTCACCTGCAGGAAAAATACCCAATGGATGTCCTCCTCTTAAATGTAGCATCGCATTTTTAAATCCGGCTAAACTACTTTTTACATCTTTTCTAGTCTCAAAAGGATTTACAGGTAATATGTAAGGCGACATTGGCTCTATTCTATTTAACAGAAAATTAGCCATTATTTTAAAGTCGGCCCTATGTTGCAAAAGTAATTTTAACAATAAAACACCATCTATACCACCCAGCGGATGGTTAGATATGGTGATGTATGCTCCGTCTTTTGGAAGTCTTCTAAAGTCTTCCTCAGGAATCTCAAATTTAATTTGGTAATGCTCTAAAATAGCATCTAAAAAAGCGGTCTCTGTTAGGTGCTTATGGTCATCATAAAAGGCATTAATACTAGATATTTTAGTCACCTTCATTAACAACCAACCTATAAAAGTACCAACAAAACCAAACTTATCTACTTTAATGGCCTGCGCAACTTCTTTTGCTGTAACTAATCCCATAAATTATATTGTGATAAACAAATATAACTTATTAGTTTTAATGTAAAACAATGTAGGTTATTTTAATACCAACAATATGTTACTTTACTACTAGTTGTACGGTTTCTTTAGCTCTTTGTTCAAGTAAAATTTCTTTTCCGTTTTGTATACTTTCTATAGCCTTTGTGTTAAAATGACGAATAGTGAATAAAGAAACTCCCTCTTGGTGGTTTACCTTAAATTTTCCCTTTAGTTTGTTAAGTAAATCTGGTAACTGATCAAACTTATTATCTACACACACAGAAAAACTAATGGCAGAGTTCTGAATTAAGTCTACCTTCATTTTATGGTCATGCAACAACTTAAACAACTCACTAATACTATCTTCTACAATAAAAGAAAAATCTAAAGAAGAAAGTTTCATTAAAACCAAATCTCTTTTTATAATAAAACAAGGTACTTTTGGTTCTATTCCTTCACCTTTACCAACAGTAGTTCCTGCATCTAATGGGTTTAAAAAAGATTTTACACGCAGCGGAATTTCTTTACGCTGTAGAGGCTGTAATGTTTTTGGGTGAATTACAGACGCCCCATAAAATGCAAGTTCTATTGCTTCTCTGTATGATATTTTGTTTAACAACTGTGTTTCTTCAAAATACCTTGGATCTGCATTTAAAACACCAGGTACATCTTTCCAAATAGTAACCTCTGTAGCATTTAAGCAATACGCCAAAATAGCAGCAGAATAATCAGACCCTTCTCTACCTAAAGTAGTTGTAAAGTTATTATCATCACTACCTAAAAAACCTTGTGTTATGTTTAGTTTGCTTTTATCTATACCAGCAGTAATTTTCTCTTGTGTTTTGTCCCAGTCTACAATTGCGTC
>NZ_JBDVAA010000162.1:0-52012 GCF_039943695.1 Cellulophaga sp.
TGCTTGCCTTTAGCATCTATAACTTGCCCTTTACGAGCAATTTTCATTTTAGCATCTCCTACAAAGGTAATTTTACCACCTTCAAACATAATAAGAGAGTTTTCTATAACAGTACCATCTCCTAAATGTGCAACTGCACCTTCTATGGTAATAGCTTCTTTTTGTGGACTAGCAGGTGTTTGTTGCGCAAACCCATTTGCTGTAAAGCAAAATACTAGCAGTATATATATAATTTTTTTCATTTTTATTATTTTATATGTTGTCTATTAGGTTTACCACTCCGTATCCATAGTATCACAATGGAACTTAGGTTTTTGTTTCTTAATAGGCTTTTGCGTTGGTTTTCCACCTTCTTTTTCTTCAAGCATCATTGCAATAAGCTTGTTTCTTTCGTTTTTAATAGCCGCTCTTTGTTGTTTGTCTTTTTCTAAATCAAAATAAACAACACCTTCTATTAATGTTTTTTCTGCTTTTGCATAAACAGATAATGGGTGGTTGTTCCAAAGTACTAAATCTGCATCTTTACCTTCTTTAATACTACCTACGCGGTTGTCTAAGTGTAATAATTTAGCAGGATTAATTGTAACCATTTTCCAAGCTTCTAACTCGGTCATATCTCCGTACTTTACAGTTTTAGCAGCTTCTTGGTTTAATCTTCTAGACATTTCTGCGTCATCACTATTGATAGCAACAGTAATACCTTGACTTTGCATTATTGCAGCGTTATATGGTATAGCATCGTTAACTTCGTACTTATAAGCCCACCAGTCACTAAATGTAGATGCACCAGCTCCGTGTTCTTTCATTTTGTCAGCAACTTTATATCCTTCTAAAATGTGCGTAAAAGTGTTTACTCTAAAATTAAACTTTTCAGCAACCTTCATTAACATATTAATTTCTGATTGTACGTAAGAGTGACAACTAATAAAACGTTCTCCGTTTATAATTTCGGCAATAACTTCCATTTCCTCATCATAACGATATGGTTGTCCGCTTTTCTTTTTTTCATCGTATTCCTTACCACGCTGAAAATAATCTATAAACATCTGCTCAACACCCATTCTAGTTTGTGGAAAACGAGAACGGCTACCCCAGTTACTTTGCTTTACATTTTCACCAAGCGCAAACTTTATGTACTTAGGAGAGTTGTCATAAATCATTTCATTTGCACTTTCTCCCCATTTTAATTTTAATAAGGCAGAACGTCCTCCAATTGGGTTTGCAGAACCGTGTAATAATTGAATAGATGTTACGCCACCAGCAAGGTTACGGTAAATATCTACGTCTTCATTATCTACTACATCTTCCATTTTAACCTCTGCAGAAGAATTTTGCCCGCCTTCATTAATACTTAAACCAGCAATATGTGAATGCTCATCTATAATACCAGCAGTTAAGTGTTTGCCTGTAGCATCTACAACTGTAGCACCACCCGCACTTAAATTAGAACCAATTTTTACAATTTTACCTTTTTTAACAAGTACGTCTGTGTTTTTTAAAATACCAGCATCTTCACTAGTCCAAACCGTAGCATTTTTAAATAAAATGTTTTCTTGTTTAGGTTTAGTTGTATAACCATAACCAACATTAGGGTAAGTTATAGGTAATAACTCTGGAGTATTATTATCCTTTTTAGTCTTATCTTTTTTATCTACATCACCTGTTTTTGTAGCAATAAAAGTAGATTCTGATCCATTTGGTAATACAAGCTTACCACTAATATTATCAGATGCAGGCGATACAACACCTGTCATTCTATATCTTTTTTCTCCTTCATTAGTAGTAAAAGCAAGATCTATCCAGTCTTCTTTATAAGAAAATTTAGATTTTATAGTTGTAGAATCTTGTTTTAAGGTTGCAGAAGGTTTATCAGCAGCACCTTTAATTTCTAACTTATATATATTACCATTTATAGCAAGGTTATGCTTGCCACTAATATCCTTAACATCTTTGTTTGTAATTACATTTTTTTGACCTTGACCCCAGTTTTCATAAAGAGCAGTACTTTTATCAAAAATATCACCCGAAGTAATTAAAAAGTTAGCATAGCTACCTTTTTGTAATGAACCTATTTGATTAGATTTTCCAAGTATTTGTGCAGGTACCGTTGTTAAAGCTTCTAGAGCTTTAGTTTTTGGTAAACCATAAGCTATAGCTCTTAATAATTTATCTTTAAAAGCCGCTGGCGACTTAAGATCGTGAGTTGTAAAGGTAAATGGTACACCATTATCCGCTAATACTTTAGGATTAGATGGTGCTTGGTTCCAACCTCTCATATCTGCCAAAGAAACATTGTCTGCTTGGTATGGGTTAGAAACATCGTAAGCTACAGGGAAATTTATAGGTAGAATGTAAGTGGCATTTGTTGCTTTAATGTCAGCAATGCTTTCGTACTCATTACCACCAGCTAATATTACATATTGTATATTATTAGCGTCTCCTATTTTGTCAGCTCTAAGCGCGTGCCCTTTGTCTCCGGCTTCAAAAATTTGTACCAAACCTTTGTTTTTATTAAGAGCTTCTAAAGACAAATCTTTTGTGTCACTATTGCCGTTTGCATACCAAGTAGCATCAGAATACATTTGTCTTAATAAGGCCAAAGATCCCATTAACGAAGATGGGTAAGATTGATTTTTTACAGCACTTCTTGTTAAAGAAAAGTACTGAGCAGATCTGTCATCTAAAATACGATCACTATTAGTACCATCATCATTTAAGGTAACAAGTATACCAGTACCACGAGCAATACCATCTTGTATATGCGAGTTTACAACACCAAAGCCTGCTTTTTGGTATTCAGCTGCTTTTTTAGCATCAAACTTAAAAACAGATAGCGCATTGTTTTCTGGCATAACGTGGTCATTCCAATAATAACCGTGTCTTGTAGCTTCATATTGTGTAGATCTTCCACCAGAGGCTTTTGGTTTAGCAATACCAAAATCCGAGTAAATATCAATAAAAGAAGGGTAAATAGATTTTCCTTTTAAATCTACAGTAACAGAATTTTTAGGAACAGTTACACTTTTGCCCACTTGTATAACTTTTCCGTTTTTAATAAGTAGTGTACCGTTTTCTACAATTTGTGTAGGAGTAACAAATATTTTTGCATTTGTAAAGGCGGTGTAATTGTTGTTTTTAGATTTTACACCAGTGTTTGTAGGGAAATAATCCTGTGCAAACACAGTAGCACTTGCCAAAAATAAGGCAAGCGATAGGAGTCGTATTCTCATATCGGTTTCTTTTTGAGTTGATTAGTAAATTAGTCTGTCTAAAGATATGTAAACAGGTATTTGAAAATCGTAATAAAATGTTAAAATTACTGATGGTAAATGTGTAAATGCACCACTATAACAGAGGATTTCTAATTATAAGGGGTATTTTTGATGATAAGCCACGAGTAAAGTTACTACTCTGCTATAGCTTTTCATTCCGTCTTTTTGGTTATTTGCTTTTAAAAAAGTACTGTATACAGATTTTAAAACTGGCTCCATTGGGTTTTCATAATTATCCCAAAAAGTACTTAGCTCTTGGTAATTTTTTTTAACTCCAACATTTAAATTAGCATATAATTCATCAAATAACTCGGGATTATTTCGCCTAATATCACTTAAACAATAACTAAGTGCATAAGAGTATGCAGCATATTTAAAGTACGTATCGTTGTTGTTAACAGTTACCAAGTACCCAATAAAATTGGTTTCATTTTCTGCAGAATATCCAATTTGGTGACCAGCTTCATGGCCAGCAACTACAGGAAACCTATACAGAGGTATTTTGCCATTTACTTGAGCTTCATTAGTAAACGGATTTAAATATCCGCCATAACCAGCATAGCTTAACCCGGTGCTAAATAATGACGTTTTTAAACTAGAAGTTTGGTAATTAAATAATGGGTATGTTTTTTGTAACTCTTTGTATCCTATTGTGGTTAAATTGTAAATTTCATCTTTACTATAAGGCATAACAACAGCTTTAGTGCTATCTTTTGTAATAGTCTTATGTATTGTATTTGTTTTTTCTATCAACCTATAAACAAAAGACTCTAGTTCTGGTAAAGAATGGCTCTCTTTAATTTGTAACGTTTTATATAAAGGTTCTCTATAGTAATTTAATCCCCAACAAAAATGAAATGTAAAATAGGCTATAGACAATACTACCCCTACATTTCTTAAAAAAATGAGAGGTTTTTGCTTTATATATTTTCGTTTTGTGATAAGGTAATTAATGGTAAGTACAATAAGAGTAGCGTATAAAATGTCGCCAACAGAAAAAGGAATCCACCCCAGTAAATATCTAAAAAACTTAGAAGTGTATTGATAAATACCATTGCTATAATATTCTTCAATAAAAGTAGGGTAGTTAGCTAACCATTTTACCAATACTATTTGTAGCGGTAAAAATAGAACAATACCATTTTTTAGTTTAGACTTCATTATATCAAAAATAAGCAATACAGGGCATAAAATCGTTTTCTATTATGTAATTTTGAAGCTTAGAAAATAAAACGAAATGAGTAAAGATATAAGAGAGTTAGAACCAAAAGCAGTTTGGAACAAATTTGCAGATTTAAATGCAGTACCAAGACCTTCTAAAAAAGAAGAGCGTGTAATACAGTTTATGCTAGACTTTGGAGCTTCTTTACAATTGGAAACTTTAAAAGATGAGGTTGGTAATGTTATTATAAGAAAGCCAGCTACTCCAGGTTTAGAAAACAAAAAAATGGTTACGTTACAGTCTCATTTAGATATGGTACACCAAAAAAATAACGATACTGTTTTTGATTTTGATACTCAAGGAATACAAATGTATGTAGATGGTGACTGGGTTAGAGCTCAAGGAACTACTTTAGGTGCGGATAATGGTATGGGTGTTGCTGCAATTATGGCTTTGTTAGAAAGTACAAATATACCACACCCTGCTTTAGAGGCTTTGTTTACTATTGATGAAGAAACTGGTATGACAGGTGCAATGGGTTTAAAAGGAGGTGTTTTACAAGGCGATATTCTTTTAAATTTAGATACTGAAGAGGATGATGAAATTGATATAGGTTGTGCAGGAGGAGTAGATGTTACTGCTAGAAGAATTTATGAGTTAGAACCAGTACAAGCTAATTTTACAGGTTACAAAGTAACGGTTAAAGGTTTAAGTGGTGGTCATAGTGGTATGGATATTCACCGTGGCTTAGGTAACGCTAATAAAATAATGAATAGGTTACTTTACAACACAAGTTTAGCCACAGATTTGGCTATTTCTGAGATTGATGGTGGTAGTTTACGTAACGCTATACCAAGAGAAAGTAATGCTATTGTAGCTATAAAAGTAACAGATACATTTTTGACTAATTTTGAAGAATGGGTTACTACGATAAAAGGTGAATTAAAAGTTACTGAGCCTAACTTGACTATTACATTATCTGAGGTAGCATTGCCAGAAAACGTAATGGAGAAGGATGCACAGCATAAAATGCTACGTGGTTTATATGCGGCGCATAATGGAGTGTATGCTATGAGTGCTAGTATTGCAGATTTAGTAGAAACGTCTAATAACATAGCAAGAGTTATTGTTAAAGATGGTGCCGTTAAAATAGGATGTTTAACTAGATCTTCTGTTAACTCAGGCAAAATGGATTTAGCTAATGCCTTAAAGTCTGTTTTTGAATTGGCAGATTTTACAGTAGAGTTTAGTGGTGAATACCCAGGATGGAATCCTAATCCAGATTCTGCTATTTTAAAAGTATTAAGCGCACAGTATGAAACTGTTTTTGGAGCTAAAGCTAAAGTTGTGGCTTGCCACGCAGGTTTAGAATGTGGTATTTTAGGACAAAACTACCCAGATATGGATATGATTAGTTTTGGACCAACTATAAAAGGAGCGCACTCACCAGATGAACGTGTAAGTATTTCATCTGTACAAAAGTTTTGGAAATTTACTTTAGAGGTTTTAAAAAATAGTCCAGAATAAGAATATATAACTATAATATAAAAGCCCCATTTGGAAATTTCCAAATGGGGCTTTATAGTAAACTTCATTTTTTACCCTAATTAGAACTTAGGATTTTTTTCTATTAATTCTGTTCGTACTAATTTTCCAGATTCAGTTACTTGGTCTAAACTCCAATTACCATTTCCACTAGCTCCAGGAGTTAATGCAGCAGATTTCTCGTTTTTATCTGCAATAGACCAGTTACACCATGATATTTTGTTATCATCTAAAAATTTCCACCATGTTTTACTTTCTGCAGAGTCTACATAACCATCTCCAGTATATTGTGTTGTTCCGTATTCTGTAACAAAAATAGCCAAGTCATTATCTATAGCTTGCTTAGCAACATCTCTAAGATATTGTTTGTGACTTGCAGCATAATAGTGTAATGTATAGGCAACGTTATCGTCATTAATTTCGTTACCAATTACTTCATCTACACGTTGTGACCATACTCTTGTTCCACATATTACAATGTTGTCTGGATCATATTTTCTAATCTCTTTAATAACAGCTTCGTGGTATGGCTTAAGTGTATTGTTCCAAGAAACACCATCTAAAGGTTCGTTATAAATTTCGTAAATAATGTTTGGTGCGTTACCATATTTTTGAGCAACTTCTGCAAAGAATTTTTTAGCCTCGTTTAAGTGATCTTCTGCGTGGTGACTATGCCAATCTACAATTACATAAATACCTTGTTCTATAGCAGCGTCAATTACTGTAAATACTTTAGCTTTTTCTCTTTCAGGGTTACTAAGATAACCATCGTTATCTTCTACAGCCATAGCCGCTCTAACAATAGTAGCGTTCCAGTCATTTTTTAACCAAGAAACAGTACCTTTTGTGTAGTATTGAGGCATCCATTGGCTCCAAAATAAAGACATTCCACGTAATTGAATAGGTTTGTCATTTTTGTTTACAATTTTACTGCCTTTAACGCTTAATTGTCCGTAAGCATCTACAACTGTTTTTGCTCTTGCGCTACTTGTTTCTTCTTCGTCTGTAGTCTCTTCTTGTGTATCGTTACCATTAATTATATCTGATAAGTCGCTGGACGAGTTGTCACAGGACAAAAAAGATAGTATAAATGCTAATAATACTGTTTTTAATGCAATTGTTTTCATAGTAAAGTTATTAAATTAAAGGTTATATGGGGAGAATTAATTTGTAGTAAATGTACTACAAATAAAAAGGACCGCCAAACGCGATCCTTTAATTTAATGGTAAATTTTGTTAAGAGAATTCTACTCTATTGAATGCCAGTAATTTCTACATCAAAAATTAAATCTGCATTTGGAGGTATTGGTCCACCACCTTGTTCACCGTACCCTAAATGTGGAGGAATAAACAAACGAACCTTGTCTCCAACCTTCATACGTAATAAGCCTTCTTTAAAACCAGCAGTTAGCCTAGATTCTGGACTGTACTCCATTGGATAAGGACTTAAGTCGTTACTGTGCATTTTATAAATAATATCATATTGGCCAAACTTTTTAGCTACGTCCTCCATTGTAGTATCAAACAAAGTACCGTTACTTAACCAGCCAGCATAATTAACTAAAGCTTTTTGTCCTATTCTTGGTTTTTTCCCAGTTCCTTCATTAAGTACTAGTACTTTTAATCCAGAAGGTAATGTTTCTGCTTTTTTAATTTGTTCTGCTGTTTCCGCAGCAAAAGCAGCTTCAGTTTTTTTAGCTTCTTCGGCTAGGGCAAGTTGTTTTTTCTCTTCTTCTTTTTCCTCATCAAAATAAGCTGTCATCACTTTAATAGCGTCGAACTTTTTAGCTTCTTTACCTTTTTTTACTATTTCTATAGTAGAAATTACAACATCTTCTATGGGTCTGTTTTTTGCTGCTACTTTTACATTTGCAATAGAATCTACAACCTCTATGCCTCTAATAACTTCGCCAAAAACAGAATGACAACCAACTCTTGGGTTGTCACAATTTTTTAAATTTCCAAATTCATCTAAACCATCAAGAAAAGGAGTAGGGGCGTGAGTAATAAAAAACTGGCTACCGTTTGTTTTTGGACCAGAATTAGCCATAGATAAAATACCTTTTTTAGTATGACGAAGAGAATCACTAAACTCATCTTTAAATTTATAACCAGGGTTGCCCATACCACTACCAGTTGGGTCACCACCTTGAATCATAAAATCTTTCATTACTCTATGAAAAATAATACCATCATAATATTTTTTTCCTTTATATTCTTCACTAACAAACGGACTTTTTCCTTCTGCCAATGAAACAAAGTTAGCAACAGTAACTGGTGCTAATTGGTATTCTAATTTAACTAACATATCACCTTTATTGGTTTTTATGTCAGCATATAAACCATCTTCTAAATCTGCATATTGTCCAGATTTACAACCTACTATTGCAGTAGCGGCCATTAATAATATTAAAAAACTTTTTTTCATTTTACTTTTTTTGTTTGTTGTTAATTTAGAATACTATCCTTTTCTACTTTTAATATTGATACAACTGCTTTTAAAGGAACATTAGTTCCAATTTTATGGTCATCTCCGTGATAACCATAACCTAATGAAGACGGAAAAAAGAAGGTAGCAGTTTCGTTTTCTTTTAAAAGTTTAACGCTTGTGCGTAAGCCTAAAAAAAGTTCTTGCTTGTCTACCTTATATTGTATAGTACCAATATCATTAAAGCCATAAATAGTATCGTTGTTTAAATTTAATAAGCTATAGCGCATTGTAACCAAATCATCTGGTTGTATGGTCTGTTTTTCTTGCTCATTTTTAGTATTGTAATAATACCAAGAACCATTTGTGCCTGTTACATAAGTATGTGTAGAGTCTTTTTTAATAATAGCCTGTATAGTAGATTCTTCTTTAGCTAGTAATAATTTATTACGTTCTATAGATTGTTTAATGTAACTACCTGTTTTAACTTTTATTGGTCTACGTGGTTCTGGACCGTCACAACTAATAAAGCATAAAACTAAAACTAAGTATATATTTTTTTTCATCCTTTTAATTGATCTTTATATTTGTCTAACAACCCAACAAACTTGTCTGTTGTTTCCTGTAGAGATATATCACTTTTTCCGCCAGCTGCATTATCGTGCCCTCCACCTTCAAAATTAGCTCTTGCAAATTCGTTCACAGAAAAATTTCCTTGAGATCTAAACGATATTTTTATAATTCCTTCGTCTTTATTTTCAATAAAAATAACGGCAAAAATAATATTGTCTAACGTGAGTCCGTAATTAACAATACCCTCTGTATCTCCCTTTTTAAAGCCATTTTCATCTAATTCTTCTTGGCTAAGAGTAATGTATGCGGTATTGTAATCTTCTAGAATAACCATATTTTTTAGGGCACAACCTAATATATGTAGTCTACTAGGAGAGTTGGTGTCAAATACCTTATTATGTATGGCCATATTCTCTGCACCCTTATCTATTAGATCTGCAACAACACGGTGTGTTCTACTTGTTGTAGATGAGTACTTAAAAGAGCCAGTATCTGTCATTATACCTGTATACAAGCAATTGGCAATATCGGCAGTAATTTTAGAAGTATCTTCTATAGCTTCAATAAAATTGTAAACCATTTCGCAAGTAGAGCTCATATGCACATCAGAATAGGTAACTTTTGCATAGTCTGATGGTGCTTGGTGATGATCTATCATTATAAATGTGCCATCTGCTGCTTCTAAACTTTCTTGCATAAAACCAACGCGAGATAAATGATTAAAATCTAATGTAAAAATTAGACTAGCCTCTGTAATATGCTTTTGAGCAAAATCTTTATCATTCTCAAAAATGATAATTTCTTCTTGTCCTGGCATCCATTTTAAAAACTTAGGAAAATCGTTAGGAGCAATAACTACAGCATCTTGACCTCTGTTTTTTAGGTAGTGCATTAAGCCTAAAGTAGAGCCAATTGCATCACCATCTGGATTTTTATGTGGTATTATAACTATTTTTTGTGGTGAGCTAAGTAACGACTGCACCACTTTACTATCTTCTATATTCATAAGCACCAAAGATAGTGTTTTTAGTAAATGCTCAAAATACAGAACAGTATTTATAAACTTGCAATCTTATGTTTAAGTTAATACCTTATATATTGCTTTAGTATGTAAAAAAATAGTCTTAAAATTGTTACTTAAATTATAAATTCAATATTTTGAAGAAAACTATTTTTGTTCTTGGTTTGTTAGTTGCTTTTGCATCTTGTAAAACAGTAAAAACTATAGAACCAGCAGTAGCATTAAATACTAAAACAGATTTTACAATTGCTTTTGGATCTTGTAATAAGCATGATGAGGTAAACCCTTTGTGGGATGATATACTTTCTACAAACCCTAATCTATGGATTTGGGGAGGAGACATTATCTATGCAGATACAGATAATATAGAAAAAATAAGAGCTATTTATGCGGCTCAAGATAATGTTCCGGGATATAAACAATTAAAAGAAAAGGTTCCTGTAATTGGTACTTGGGATGATCATGATTATGGTTTAAATGATGGTGGCGCAGAGTTTAAGGCAAAGAAGGAAAGTGAACAAGAGTTTTTGGACTTTATGGATGTGGCTAAAGATAGTCCTCGTAGAACAAGAGAAGGTGTTTACGCTGTTCATAATTACAACTTGCCAGAGGGGAAAATAAAAGTTTTGGTTTTAGATACACGCTATTTTAGAACGGCTTTAACACCATCTACAAGTAAAAAAAGACGTGTACAACCTAATGTTTACGGAGAGGGAACTATTTTAGGTGAAGAACAGTGGAAATGGCTAACAAACGAGCTTGTAAATTCTGATGCAGATTTTAACGTGCTAATTAGTAGTGTACAGTACTTGTCTAATAAACACGGTTTTGAAGGCTGGGGGAATTTTCCGCATGAAGTAGATAGGTTGAAAAAATTATTAGTAGAAAGCAAGGCTAAAGGAACAATTATTTTATCTGGCGACAGACATATATCTGAGTTTTCTGTAGATACGGTAAAAGATCTAAATTATCCTTTGGTAGATTTTACAAGTAGTGGTTTAACTCATACTTACACAGGCTTTAATGGAGAAGAAAACCCATATAGAGTAGGAGAGGTAGTTTTTGTAAAAAGCTTTGGACTTTTAAATTTTGATTTTAAAACTAAAACGGTAGATTTTAAGATGATGGGAGATAATGGGCAAGTGTTAGGAGAATTAAAACAAACGTATTAAGTAGCTTGTAATCATAAACCTAACAATCTATTAACGGTTGCTTTACAAGCTTTTAAGTTAATTTGTTGCGTGTTATATTAAAAGCATTATTTTTGCAAAAAATTAAAAAGACGATGATTACAAACAGAACTTTTACAATGATTAAGCCAGACGGTGTAGAAAATGGTCACATTGGTGGTATTTTAGAAAAAATTACATCTGCAGGTTTTAAAATTGTAGCTATGAAATATACGCAGTTAAGCACAAGAGATGCAGAAGCATTTTACGCTGTACATAACGAGCGTCCGTTTTTTGGAGAGTTAGTAGAATTTATGACTAGAGGTCCTATTGTTGCTGCTATCTTAGAAAAAGATAACGCTGTTGAAGATTTTAGAGCTCTTATTGGTGCTACTAACCCAGCTGAAGCTGCAGAAGGTACTATTCGTAAATTATATGCAACTTCTATAGGAGAAAATGCAGTACACGGATCTGATAGTGATGAGAATGCTGCTATTGAAGGAGCTTTCCATTTTTCTGGAAGAGAAATTTTCTAGATCTCACACAAAAAATACTAAAAAACCATCAAGTATTACTTGATGGTTTTTTTATGCTTTAAAATAAAATTTAGTTTAGCGTAGTACTAGTTTTTTTACTACTTCTTTACCTAAATCTTCATTTATCATTTTTATTATTTTAGAATTTCCGTGACTTAATTCTTCTCTTAAAACAGAAGAACTTAAAGACACATACAAAGTTCCGCCTCGCAACTCTACAGCGGTAGTGTAGTTGTTTACGCCTGGCCCCATAAGGTTTTTCCAGGCAGTACGTGTATCTACAACGTTTATACCACGGTCTAACTTGTTTTCTTTAATAAAATCTTGTAAAAGATCTCCTAGTTGTAGGTTTTCTTTTTTTCGTTTTGCCATTATTAGTCTATTTGTATAGGTTGGTAGCGTTTGTAAACGTATGTAATTTGTTCGGTATCCTTTACAGTAAAAGAGTCTTGTGTAAGATTTAGCAATTCTTCTTCTCTCTGGGTAAGGTCGTTTGTGTATAGTATGGAAAAAGTAGTTTCTTTTTGGGTAATTAATACCTTGTCTATATCTTTATTTGTGTTAAAAGTACCTCCTATTTTTGGCTGTAATTTTGTTCTAAATCCTTTTAGATTATCAATCTTAAAAAAATCTACCATAGGACTAGCTTTATAATTTTTGCTGCTACCGTCTGCAAAAAAAACTTGGCTAATTTCCCAATATCCGTTTAGGAGGTGCAAATCTTCTTTTTTTACAGTGGTTTTACTGTTACATCCTATAACCAGTATTGTAGCAAGTAAAAAGATTATTTTTTTCATTTTAAGACTTATTTTTTAGGCAGATGATACGCTTGTTTTGCAAATTTAGGTATAAAATAAGAGTAAGTTTTGGTCTTATTTTATTTTCTGATAATAAAAACGAAAACCGTAATACTTAGCTATTAAAGTTTAAATATCTTGTAACTCTGGTGTATATTTTTTACCACATTTTCAGTACGGTCTGCGTGTGTGTCACTAATAAAAATTTGTCCAAAATTATCATCATCTACTAAAGATACAATTTGTGCTACTCGGTTCTCGTCTAGCTTATCAAAAATATCATCTAATAATAAAATAGGAGTTGTTTTAGCTTGTTCTTTTATAAAATTAAACTGCGCTAATTTTAAAGCAATTAAAAATGATTTTTGTTGTCCTTGACTACCAAATTTTTTAACAGGATATTCATTAATCTCAAAAGATAAATCGTCTTTATGTGTACCTACAGTTGTGTATTGTACAGCTCTGTCTTTTTCTAAACTTTCATCAAACAACTGCAATAAACTTTTTTCTAGTAATTTACTATTGTAAGTAATGGTAACATTTTCTTTGCCTCCAGAAATAGCTGCGTATTGCTCTTTAAAAATAGGAATAAAAGCATCTAAAAAAGCAACACGTTCTTTGTGTATTACACTACCGTATTCTTGCAATTGTTCATTATAGACACTAAGTGTTGTTTTGTCAAAAGTATGGTTTACAGCAAAGTATTTTAGTAAAGAATTACGCTGTAAAAGTATCTTGTTGTATTTTAAAAGGGCAGTTAAATACTCTTTGTTAGATTGTGATATTACACCATCTATAAACTTACGTCTTGTGTCACTACCTTCTAAAATAAGATCGCGATCTGCAGGCGATATAATAACTAAAGGTAAAAAACCAATATGATCAGAAAACTTATCATATGCTTTACCATTTCGTTTAATTACCTTTTTTGCACCTTTTTTTAAGCTACAAATTATTTTTTCATCTCTTTCTCCTTTAAAAAACAAGCCATCTACAACAAAAAAATCTTCACCGTGTTTTATGTTTTGTGAGGCAATTGGGTTAAAATAACTTTTGCCAAAAGATAAGTGGTAAATAGCATCTAAAATATTTGTTTTTCCTACGCCATTACTACCAACAAAGCAGTTTATTTTAGCATCAAAATCAAATTCCTTAGAGTCAAAATTTTTATAATTTACAAGAGATAATTTCTTTAAAAGCATTCTGTTTTTGGCAAGTTTTATTTTGAAAATATAAGAGAAGTCGCAAATTATTGAAAAATAACGAATAAATAAGGTTTTAAATTTCAATAAAAACTTTATTTTTGCGCGATTAACAAAATTAACTATGGCTACATATAAAAAGCGAGGATACAAACCAAAGACTAAAGAAGAAGAAGTAGAAGTACAAGAACAAGATAGCACAACTGCAGAAGTTTTTAATACTTTAGATGAAAGTGCGTCTAAATCTGAAGAATGGGTAGCAAAGAACCAAAAAGTAATTTTAGGTGTTATTGGTGTTATTGCCGTTGGTATTTTAGGTTACTTAGCTTATGTTAATTTTGTGCAAAATCCAAAAATAAACGATGCTAATAACGAAATGTATTACCCACAGCAATACTTAGACCAAGCATTAAACAATACATCTGCAAACAAAGATTCACTATTAACTTTAGCTTTAAACGGTTCTGAAGGTAAATACGGATTTTTAGATATTATTAAGGACTACAGTGGTACACCAACAGCTAACTTAGCTAGTTATTCTGCAGGTATGGCTTACTTAAATTTAAAAAATTATAAAGAGGCAATTAACCATTTAGAAGACTTTAGTACAGATAATGTTACTTTAGGCGCTTTAGCAAAAGGTGGTATAGGAGATTCTTTTATGCAGTTAAACCAAACTGAAGATGCTTTAGGATATTATGAAAAAGCAATTGCACAAGGAGATAATGATTTTACAACTCCAAGGTATTTATACAAAGCGGGTATTGCAGCTTTAGAATTAGGAGAAAAAGATAAAGCGTTAAAATTCTTTGAAAGAATTAAAAGCGAATACTCTGCATCTATAGAAGCAACAACTATTGATGCATTTATAGGAAAAGCAAAATAAGAAAGATATGGCTACGGCTAATAAAAATTTATCAGTTTACGATAAGGCTTCAATCCCAAACGCGAAAGATTTTCGGTTTGGGATTGTTGTTTCAGAATGGAACACAGAAGTTACAGAAGGATTATATAATGGTGCAATAGAAGCATTATTAGATTGTGGAGCTGTACAAGAAAACATTATACGTTGGGATGTTCCTGGTAGTTTTGAACTTACTTTTGGTAGTAAAAAAATGATTGCAACACAAAAAGTAGATGCAGTTATAGCTATTGGTAGTGTTATACAAGGAGAAACTAAGCATTTTGATTTTGTATGTAGTGCAACAGCGCAAGGTATAAAAGACTTAAATGTACAAACAGATACACCAGTTATTTTTTGTGTGCTTACAGACAATAACTTACAACAAGCAATAGACCGTAGTGGTGGTAAGCACGGTAATAAAGGTACAGAAGCAGCTATAGCAGCAATTAAAATGGTAGCTTTAGGAAACTAAACTCTGTTTTAAATATCATATAATTACTCCTAAGAGTCTTTTTTAATAAAGATTTTTAGGAGTTTTTTTTATATTGATTTTAGCCTTTTTATGCTATTTTGACTTGTTAACAAGTTTTGGCATAGTATCTGTGCTATTTTTTGTGTTTTTAAGTACCTTTGAAAATCTAGCTATTATGGGAAAATTTACAAGATTACGGAAGAATAAATCGTACGAATACAAGCCTCGTTATTTTGATGATAAAGGTGAGGGTAACCCGTATAAAATTCAGCATAAACTAGATCAATACCGTACAACTGTTGGCCCAAGGCAAGGATTAAAAAGTAAGTTTGGAAACGCTTTTTCTGACTTACGCAAAGAGGGAGACAGAAATATGAAAATAAGAATGGCTATTATTATTACCATTTTAGTTTTCGCTTTTTTATACATTATAGACTTTGACCTTTCAATATTCTCCATAAAATAATGGCAGATATCATAAAACTTTTACCGGACCACGTTGCAAACCAAATTGCAGCTGGTGAAGTTGTTCAGCGACCAGCATCTGTAGTTAAAGAACTACTAGAAAATGCAATAGACGCAGGAGCAACAACTATAAAATTAATTATAAAAGATGGTGGTAAATCTCTAATACAAGTTGTAGATAACGGTGTTGGTATGAGTGCTACAGACGCTAGACTTAGTTTTGAGCGCCACGCAACATCTAAAATACAAAGTGCAGAAGATTTATTTAATCTAAACACAAAAGGGTTTAGAGGTGAGGCTTTGGCTTCTATTGCGGCAATTGCTCGTGTAGATTTGCAGACCAAAACAGCTGACGAAGAAACAGGTACGGCTATAGAAATAGAGGGTAGTGAAATTAAATCTCAAGAGGTTGTTGCTACACCACAGGGTACTTCTTTAGCTGTAAAACACTTGTTTTTTAACATACCTGCACGTAGAAATTTTTTAAAGTCTGATGCTGTAGAATTGCGTCACATTACAGATGAGTTTCATAGAGTAGCTTTAGCGCACCCAACAATTGCTTTTAATTATTACAATAACGGAAGCGAACTTTTTAATTTGCCAGAGTCTAATTTTAGACAGCGAATAGTAAATATTTTTGGTAAAAAATCTAACGAGAAATTAGTACCTGTAGAAGAAGAAACTCAGGTTGTAAAAGTTTCTGGTTTTATATGTAAGTCAGAGTTTGCTAAAAAGAGTAGAGGAGAACAGTATTTTTTTGTAAATAATAGATTTATAAAAAGTCATTATTTGCATTACGCGGTACTTGCTGCTTTTGAAGGGTTAATAAAACCGGGTACACATCCTGGTTACTTTTTAAATTTAGAAGTAGATCCTTCATCAATAGATATAAATATACACCCTACAAAAACAGAAATTAAGTTTGATGATGAGCAGACTTTATATGCTATTTTAAGGTCTACCATAAAGCATAGTTTGGGGCAGTTTAATGTAGCGCCAACTCTAGATTTTGAGCACGATAGTAATTTGCAAACACCATATGATTATAAAAATAAGAATGCAGTATTACCAAAAGTAACTGTAGATTCTACTTTTAATCCGTTTGCAGAAGAAACAAAGGTAACTTCTAGTAATTCTCCTAAATCATCATCATCTTCTTCTTTTTCATCATATAAAAAACCTAGTCCACAAAGTTGGGAGAGTTTGTATGTAGAAACTGCACCAACAGAGGTTAAAGCTTCTGGTTTTGAAGGATTAAGTTTTGAGTCTGAAGTTAGCACAAAGTCTATTTTTGATGATACTGAGGATGATTTAGATACAACAGCAATTACATTTCAGTTAAAAAGAAAGTATATTGTAACTACTATTAAATCTGGTATGGTTGTAATAGACCAAGGAAGAGCACACCAACGTGTGTTGTACGAGAAATTTTTACGTACTGTTACCTTAAATGAAGGATTAAGTCAGCAATTACTTTTTCCAATACAACTATCGTTTTCTTTAGCAGAAATAGATATACTTAAAGAAATAAAAGATAATTTAACTACTATGGGCTTTGTTTTTGGCAACATCAGCGAAAGTGTAGTAGAAATAAATGGTATTCCGCCAATGGTAGCAGAGGCAGAAGTAGATGCTATTTTTGATGAGTTAATGGCAGATTGTCAGCAAAATGTAGGAGCAGATGGTTTTTCACAAGCAGATGTTTTAAGCAAAGCATTGTGCAAATCTTTAGCTGTTAAAACAGGAGATGTACTAGATAAATTATCACAATCTGCGCTGGTAAACGATTTGTTTGCGTGTACAGAATCTATGGTAAGTCCGTTTAACAAGCCAATTTATGTGACTATAACAGAAAATGATATTGATAAAAAATTTATATAATGGGTAGACTTACAGATGTTATTAAGCATTTAATTATAATAAATGTTATTTTCTTTTTGGCAACAGAAACCCTAGGGGACCAAATGTACCAGTGGTTTTCTTTGTGGTTTCCAGAAAATGAAAATTTTCAATTGTGGCAATTGGTGTCACATATGTTTATGCACGGAGGTTTTATGCATATAGCATTTAATATGTATGCTTTGTACGCTTTTGGTACGCCTTTAGAACAAATGTGGGGTAAAAATAAATTTTTATTCTTCTATTTTTCTGCTGGTATTGGCGCAGCATTAATACATACAGGTGTTAACTATTTTTACTTTAATAAAGGTTTAGATGCTATTGTAAACTCAGGGGTTAGTAAGGAGCACGTAATGAGTATTATAGCAGAGGGTAAATATATGCCAGACTGGTATAATGTGGCGTCTAAAAGTACAATAGATAATTTTTTAAGTGCTTATAATACGCCAGCAGTAGGTGCTTCTGGAGCCATTTATGGTGTTTTAGTTGCCTTTGGTATGATGTTCCCAAATGCCGAATTAATGATGATATTTTTACCTATTCCAATAAAGGCAAAGTATTTTATTCCTGTTTTAATTGGTATAGATTTATTTTCAGGCATAACAGGTTATTCTTTATTTGGTGGCGGAATTGCTCATTTTGCACATATTGGTGGTGCCATTTTTGGATTTATTATGATGTGGTACTGGAAAAAAAATCAGTTTAACAACAATCGCTGGAATTAAAAATGAATGGAGATTTAAAATATCAATATGCAAGATTAAACGTTGCTGAAAAATTAATAGCTATTAATGTTGTTGTTTTTTTATCTACTCTAATCTTTGTTAATTTATTTAGGCTGCCAAATATTGTGCAATGGTTTAATTTGCCAGAAAACATAGGTGATTTTATTTTACAGCCTTGGTCTATTGTTACATATTCTTTTTTTCATAATGGTTTAGGACATATTTTTTGGAATATGTTAATGCTCTATTTTTTTGGCAGAACTTTTTTAAATTTATTTAATGCCAAAAAGTTCTTAAATGTATATTTTTTAGGAGTAATAGTAGGTGGCTTATTGTTTATGCTAGGTTATAATACTATACCAGCTTTACTTGGACAAAATAGTGTTTTAATTGGTGCATCTGCAGGTGTAACGGCGGTTTTAATTTTTGTATGTACTTATTTACCAAACCAAACAGTGCGTTTGCTAATTATAGATTTAAAATTATGGCATTTGGGTGTTATAATAGTTGTTTTAGATTTAGTTAGGTTATCTACGGGGCAGAATGTAGGCGGAATGTTAAGTCATTTAGGTGGTGCAGCTTTAGGTTATGTTTATGCAAAACAATTAACTAATGGCACAGATATAGGAGCAGGTTTTGGTAGGTTTATGGATAGTTTAGCTAATATTTTTAAGAAAGAAAAAAAGGCGCCTATGAAAACAGTTTATAGGAATACAGCATCTAAATCAGCATCAAATAAAGCAGTACATAATACAGCAACAACTATAGATCGTAAAAAGGCAGATAAGCAACGTAAAATTGATGCTATTTTAGATAAAATTAGCAAGTCTGGCTACGAGAGTCTATCTAAAAAAGAAAAAGATTTTTTATTTATAGCGGGTAAAGAGGACTAGTGAAAAAGCAATCGTTTTTTAATAGAATTGTATTTGTTCTCAATTATTTGTTTGCATTACTACTTTGTGTTTCTTACTTAGCACCATATATATCTGTAAAAGTACTTCCATTTTTATCTGTATTTAGTCTGTCATTACCTTTATTAGTTTTAGTTAATGTTATTTTTTGTTTGTATTGGTTACTTGCTAAAAATAGGCGAATACTACTTTCTGCGTTAGTACTTATTCTAGGTTATTTTTTAATAGATTCTTTTTTTAAATTTTCTTTTAAAAGTGAAGAGGCTAGTAGCAAGGATTTAAAAGTGATGAGTTACAATGTTAGAGGATTTAATATTAATGGCTGGTCTACTGATGGTAAAATAGGGGATAGGATTATTGATTTTGTATTAGAAGAGAATCCAGATATTATATGTTTTCAAGAATTTAGTAGAATTAGGTATAAAGAACTACAACACAATTATAAATATAGTTTTGTAGCACCAGATTATAAAGTTAAAAAGGCAGTGCAAGGAATATATTCTAAGTTTCCTATTATAAATACAGGTATCCTGTCATTTACAAATACAGGTAATAACGCCAGTTTTGCAGATATACTTTATAAGAATGATACCGTAAGAGTTTATAATTTACATTTAGAGTCTTTAAAGGTTGTACCAGATATTGAGACAATTTCTAATGAAGAGTCTTCTAAATTATATGGCAGAATAACAAAGTCGTTTAAAAAGCAACAAGACCAAGCTAAAATAGTGCAAGAACACAGAAAAAAGGTGGCTTATAAAACCATAGTTTGTGGTGATTTTAATAACAACCAATACTCTAATGTGTACAGGACTATAAAAGGAGATTTACAAGATAGTTTTATTAAAAAAGGAACTGGTTATGGTAGAACTTATAATTTTAAATACTATCCTGTTCGTATAGATTTTATTTTAGCTAGTAATGAATTTAGTGTTACTGGGCATAAAAATTACGATATAAAACTATCGGACCATTTTCCTGTAATGGCTACTTTTAATTTAAGAGCTAATAAATAAACAGTCTACAATATCTGCTAGCATATGTAGTAGTAATGCTATTCCAAAAATTCTTGTTTTCTTAAAAAATAACAAACCAATATAAACAACCATTGCCCAATAGGTGTGTAATGGATGAAAGTTAATACTACATCTGTTAGCTTCAAAAATAGGTGTGGCAAGTAAGTGGTCTAAATCTATTAAAATAGCGGCTAAAAGTATTATAATAGCTCTAGAGCGCTGTTCTTTGTAAAAAAAATAACCAATTAATATGGGTACAATAAAGTGTATACCGTAGTGTAAGCAAAACCTAAGCATTGTTTAATTTAAGTGTATGATTTTGCAAATAGGTAAGTGCATTTGTGCCTTCATTAAAAAGTAAATCTAAAATACTGCAGTTTTCTATAAAGCCATTACGATCGTTAAAAACCTGAAAGTATTCTTCTTGTTTAAAATCTATTTTACTTTTAGATGAAACAAGCAGTCTGCCATCTAGTATATCATTAGGATTTTTTTGAAAAGTAGAAGTTTTTTCTTGGGGCATATCAACCTGAAGAAAATCACATATTAATGATGTTGTTTCTAAATTTAGATCTAATAAAAAAGTATGTTTTTTTTCAAATAAAGAAATAAGTTCGTCTTCATAAAACTCAAAAAAAGCAGATGTTCTATAAGCTGTTTCTAGTGTTCTCCAATGTTGGCGTTGCCAAGCATAATCATTCTCTACTTTTACATCTTTGTATAGCTGTTTACCACTAGATTTACCTATATGTTTAATAGGTATGTTTAGCATATGCTTGCCAATGTCAGCAGCTATATATGTTCTGTTTCTAAATGTTTGCTTTTGGTAATTATCATTCACTTCCCAACATACTTTATTATTTGCTATAGCAATAAAGTTTGCAATATTTAAAAAATACCCAGGGTGTAATAAAAGAGACATTAAATTTATATGTTAGTGTAATTAAAGGTGAGTATGTAAGTAGATTTACACACTCATCTTTAATATTATTATTTAGTGTGTTCTTAACTAGTTTTTTTCTTCTTTTTTCTAAAGTAGTCAAAGGCAAAGTACGCAACTAATGCTATTAAAAAATATTTTAAGTATGATACAGGTTCTCCAGAGCCTCCAACTGTTGTAAAGAAACGATTCCAACGAGGTTTCCAATTAGAGAAACCATCATTAATACCATCTATACTCATCCATATAAATATAGGTTTACCTACAACGTGGTTTTCTGGTACAAAGCCCCAGTATCTACTATCTTCAGATTGGTGTCTGTTATCACCCATCATCCAAAAATAATCTTGTTTAAAGGTGTACGTATCTGTTACTTTACCATTAACAGTAATTTGGTTTCCTGCTTGTGCTAGTGTGTTACCCTCGTACTCTGTTAGTATTTTTTTGTAAATAGGCAGGTTTTTAGTGTTTAATTTAATTGTAGTACCTGCTTTAGGAATGTAAATAGGGCCAAAATTATCTTCCGTGCCTGCTAAATTTGCATTTTGTGGAAACACCTTTGTAGTAGGGTTTTTGTAGCTAAACTTTTTAACGCTCACTACTGCGGATAACTTTTCAATCTTTTTAGCTTCAGCTTCCGTAAGGTTAAACAAGTTCATTGTTCGTACATCTTCAGCTTTTAGGTAATTTTTTATTTTTTCACTTCCAAAGTTACCTGTGTAATAAACGTAGCTAGAGTCTTGTTTTATTTCATCTAAATTAGTTCCTTTTTTCATTAACTCAGGAACGTTGTTTTTTTGTAAAACCTCCTTTGGTATACGTGTGGTATATCCTGTAAAGTTTTTTCTTCCTAAGATGTTAAGAACAGTATTGTCTAAAGGCGCTTTTGTAGTTACTACATGAAAAAACATAGGTTTTGCTCTGTCTGGTAAAACAGTTTTTTTTCCATTAATGTGCACATAGCCATCTACAACAGAGATTGTATCTCCAGAAATACCAACACAACGTTTAACGTAGTTAGATTTTTTATCAATTGGTTTTTTCACTCCTTTTTCCCTAACAAAAAACTGCCTTACTGTATCTGCTGGCCAGCTAAAAACAACAATGTCATTTCTTTTTATTCTCTGAAAACCAGGTAGTCTAAAATAAGGTAATTGCGGTTTGTTTAAGTACGATTTTAATCCTAATAAAGGTAGTGTATCGTGTACCATAGGAGCCGCAACCGTTGTCATTGGCGTACGTGCACCGTAATTAAACTTGCTTACAAATAAGAAATCGCCAACTAAAAGTGTTTTTTCTAAAGATGAAGTAGGTATTACATAAGGTTGTATAAAATAAGTGTGTACAAAAGTGGCTGCAACAATTGCAAATACTATAGAGCTTACCCATTCTCCTAAACCAGTAGTTGGGTGTAAACTTCTGTCTTCTATATATTTTACATCTAACGCGTAGTTTACATAGTAGATATAAAACCCAAGTGTTAATATAACTAACCAAGTGTCTAAAAGACTATTTTTACCGTAACTTCTAATAGTTTCTACCCAAATTACAGGAAACATTAAAAGGTTAATTATTGGAATAAAAAGTAGAATTACCCACCATTTTGGTCTTCTAATAATTTGCATTAAAACAATAGCGTTATAAACAGGTATTGCTGCTTCCCAAGCTTTTCTGCCCGCTTTAACGTATAGTTTCCACGTTCCTAAAAAGTGTATTACTTGTATTATTAGGATAAAAATGATCCACTGAGATATATTCATTTTTTTAATTTATGGGTTTAAGTATACTATTATTGGTGTCGTATTTTTTAAAACTAAATTATTTTTTACGAAACAGTCTACTTTGTGTTATTTTTTAACTTTTAATTAAGTTCAAGAACGTCTTTCATAGTAAAAACACCTGTTTTACCAACAATCCATTCGGCAGCAATTACAGCTCCAAGCGCAAAGCCTTCTCTGTTATGTGCTGTATGTGTAATGTCTATACTATCTACATCGCTATTGTAACTTACTGTGTGTGTGCCAGGAACTTCCGGAATCCTTTTTGCTACAATTGGAATGTTATTTTCGTCTGCCTCATTAAGTTGCCAGCCTTTGTATTTGGAGTGTTCTAAAACACCTTCTGCTAATGTAATAGCAGTTCCACTTGGAGCATCTAATTTTTTTGTATGATGAATTTCTTCCATAGTAACATTGTACTGTCCTAATGTTTTCATCATTTTTGCTAAGTAGCTATTAAGTTCAAAAAATATGTTTACACCTAGGCTAAAGTTTGATGCGTATATAAAAGCACCTTTTTTGCTAGTACACAATGCAACAGCATCATCATATTTATCTAGCCAACCTGTTGTACCAGATATTACAGGAATGTTATTGTTTATACATTTTTCAATATTACCAAAAGCAGCATTTGGCAGGCTAAAATCTATAGCCACATCTATGTTTGAAAAATCTATATTTGTAGTATCTGCATCTATTTTTGCAACAATAGTGTGGTTTCGGTTAGTGGCTAACTGTTCTATCATTTTACCCATTCTTCCGTACCCGAACAAAGCAATATTCATACTCTAAAATTTTATTTGTAACGCAAATCCGTAATTAGGGTCTGCTGTAATAGGATTGTACTCTAAATAAGGTTTAATATTTAAACTAAGATTGTCATCTACATTAAACTGTCTAAGATGCGCTTTTACATTAGCTTCAATAATATTTAAGGCATACAAGCCAATAGTAATAAGTAAAGATAAATCTCTGTCTTCTTGGTAACGTTCTTGTGCTCTTTGTAAATCGTCATCACCTAACCTCGGATTTCCAGGATCTATTTCTTGACCGTTAAAGGTGTAAAACTCATCATCCATAAAACCAGCTTTTCTTCTTTTAAAAGCATCTCTGGTTCTATTGTATTGTTTATTGTTATAAGTATATGCATATACACCAGTACCAATTGCAGCGTAAACCAAAGGAACTTTCCAAGTATCACCATTATAAACCTGACCTAAACCAGGTAAAATAGCAGAATAAAATGCAGCTTTACTAGGAGCTAACGGGTCTATTCTTCGGTTTTTGCTTAAAAGAACTTCGTCTACAAGTACTCCTTTTTCTTTTAAATCTTGTGTAAGTGAATCCTTTTCTTGTTTAGTTTTTTTTTGATCTTGTGACCAACCTAAAACAACAAAAAAACTAAAAAACAGTAGTGTAATTAGGTTTTTAAGCACCAGTAATTATTTTTTTTAATCGATCAAAATCTTCAGCAGAAGTAAAAGAAATTGTAATTTTTCCTTTTCCTTTTTCAGTTGCTGTAACAGCTACTTTTGTATTTAGATGTTTTTCTATTTTAGCAGAACCATCTTTTACAAAATCTGGAGATTTACTTGCTTTTTTAGTAGCGGCTTTAGGTGTGTTACCACCTTCTTGATGCTCTTTTACAGCTTTTTCTGTGTCTCTAACAGATAAATTGTTTGATACAATTTTCTCGTATAAGTCTATTTGGTCAGACTTTTTATCAACGTTAACTAAAGCTCTACCGTGCCCCATACTAACAAAGCCATCTCTAATACCGGTTTGTATAATAGGATCTAGTTTTAATAAACGTAAATAGTTAGTAATAGTAGATCTTTTTTTTCCAACACGCTCACTCATTTTTTCTTGAGTCAGTTGTATTTCATCAATAAGTCTTTGGTATGATAATGCTATTTCTATAGGATCTAAATCTTGTCTTTGGATGTTTTCTACCAAAGCCATTTCTAAAGACTCTTGGTCATTAGCAATTCTAATATAAGCAGGTATAGTATCTAGTCCAAGTAATTTAGAAGCTCTAAATCTACGTTCACCAGAAACAAGTTGGTACTTATTAAATTCTAATTTACGTACAGTAATTGGTTGTATAACACCTAATTCTTTTATAGACGTAGATAATTCTACTAACGCTTCTTCATTAAAGTGAGATCTTGGCTGAAAAGGGTTAACTTCTATTAAATCTAAATCTAACTCAATAATATTACCAACAACTTTGTCAGCATTTTTATCTTCAGCAGAATTAATATCATTTTCAGGATCTTTAAGTAAGGCAGATAAACCTCTACCAAGAGCCTGTTTCTTTGTTGCTTTCGCCATTATACTTTCTCCTTATTTTTTTTCATTATTTCGTTCGCCAAATTTAAGTAATTGGCAGCTCCTTTACTACTTGCATCATACTTAATAATGCTTTCTCCGTAACTAGGTGCTTCACTAAGTCTAACGTTTCGTTGTATTATAGTTTCAAAAACCATTTCAGAGAAATGTTTTTTAACTTCTTCTACTACTTGGTTAGATAGTCTTAATCTAGAGTCGAACATTGTAAGTAACAAACCTTCAATATCTAATTCTGGATTGTGAATTTTTTGAACACTTTTAATAGTGTTTAATAATTTGCCAAGCCCTTCTAAAGCAAAATACTCACATTGTATTGGAATTACAACAGAATCTGATGCTGTAAGTGCGTTTAGTGTTAAAAGTCCTAAAGATGGTGCGCAATCTATAAGAATATAATCATATTTATCCTTAATTTCCGCAATTGCTTTACGCATCATATACTCGCGCTGCTCCTTGTCTACCAGTTCAATCTCAATTGCAACCAAGTCTATATGAGATGGTATAAGATCTACATTTGGTGATGTAGTAGGCATAACTGTTTCAGAAGCAGATTTGGTGTGCTCTAACAATTCATACGTACCAACGTCAACGCTATCAACATCTATACCTAAGCCAGAAGTTGCATTTGCTTGTGGATCAGCATCTATAAGCAATACTTTTTTTTCTAGTACGCCTAGGGAAGCGGCTAGATTAACAGAGGTGGTAGTTTTTCCAACTCCGCCTTTTTGATTAGCGATGGCTATTATTTTGCCCATTGTCATAGTAAGTTTAGTGGGGCTAAAAATACACTTTTTTACGACTATATAAAACCGAAGTTGTTAATAGTTTACAAATAAAAAGCAGCTATAGGTAGCTGCTTTTGTTTTTTTAGTGCCAAAATCTGAGTTAAATTTTAATTTTTTAACTCATTTTCAGTGTATTTTATTTTAAAATGAAATAAGTTTTACTCCATTAAAATTTCTAAAATTTGAATGGCAGCATCACTAATTTTTGTTCCAGGACCAAAAACGGCAACTGCACCAGCATCAAACAAAAACTGGTAATCTTGTTTTGGTACAACACCACCAACAATAACCATAATGTCTTCTCTTCCGTGTTTTTTAAGTTCTTTAATTACAGCAGGAACAAGTGTTTTATGCCCTGCAGCTAATGAAGAAACGCCTAAAATATGTACATCATTCTCAACGGCTTGTTTAGCAGCTTCTTCTGGTGTTTGAAAAAGCGGACCTATATCTACATCAAAACCCAAGTCTGCATAACCAGTAGCTACTACTTTGGCACCACGGTCGTGACCATCTTGTCCCATTTTAGCAACCATAATTCTTGGTCTTCTTCCTTCGGTTTCGGCAAAAGCATCTGCCATAGCTAATGCTTTTTTAAAACTTTCATCGTTTTTAATTTCTTTAGAGTACACGCCTGTAAATGATTGTATTTTTGCTTTATGTCTGCCAAAAACAGTTTCTAGAGCATCACTAATTTCACCTAATGTAGCTCTGTGCTTAGCAGCTTCTACAGCTAAAGCTAATAAATTTTTAGAAGTACTGTTATTTTCGCTAGCATTTTTACTCTCCTCAGCCGCTTTTGTTAAGTTGGCTAATGCCGTATTAACTAACTTAGTATCTCTTGTGGCTTTAATATGCTCAAGTCTTTCTACTTGTTGTTTGCGTACTTGCTCATTATCAACCTCTAAAATATGTAAATCATCTTCATTCTCTAATTGGTATTTATTTACACCAACAATTACATCTTCATTACTATCTATACGAGCTTGTTTTTTTGCCGCTGCTTCTTCAATTCTCATTTTTGGTATACCAGCTTCTATAGCTTTGGTCATACCTCCTAATTCTTCTACTTCTTCAATTAATTCCCAAGCTTTTCGTGCAATTTCTTCGGTAAGTTTTTCTACGTAATAACTACCTGCCCAAGGATCTACTGTTTTTGTTATCTTGGTTTCTTCTTGTAGGTAAATTTGAGTGTTACGAGCAATTCTTGCCGAAAAATCTGTTGGTAGTGCAATTGCTTCGTCTAATGCATTGGTATGCAAACTTTGTGTGCCACCAAATGCCGCCGCCGCCGCTTCTATGGTTGTTCGGGCAACATTGTTAAACGGATCTTGCTCGGTTAAACTCCACCCGCTGGTTTGGCAATGTGTACGTAATGCTAAAGATTTTGCATTTTTAGGATTAAATTGTTTTACCAATTTAGCCCATAACATACGTCCAGCACGTAGTTTTGCAACTTCCATAAAGTGGTTCATTCCTATAGCCCAAAAGAAAGATAGGCGAGGAGCAAAACTATCTATATCCATACCTGTTTTTAGTCCGGTTTTAATATATTCTAATCCGTCTGCTAAGGTATAAGCAAGTTCTATATCTGCCGTTGCACCAGCTTCTTGCATATGGTAACCAGATATACTTATGCTATTAAATTTAGGCATAAACTCACTAGTGTACTCAAAAATATCTGCAATAATTTGCATAGAAGGTGTAGGTGGATAAATGTAGGTATTACGCACCATAAACTCTTTTAAAATATCATTTTGTATAGTGCCAGCCAGTTGGTTTAAAGCAACACCTTGTTCTTGCGCGGCAACAATATAAAACGCCAAAATGGGTAAAACAGCCCCATTCATAGTCATAGAAACCGACATTTTATCTAGAGGAATACCACCAAATAAAATTTTCATATCCTCAACAGAGTCAATTGCAACACCTGCTTTACCAACATCACCAACAACACGTTCATGGTCACTGTCATAACCTCTGTGTGTAGGCAAATCAAAAGCAACAGACAATCCTTTTTGTCCTGCAGCTAAATTACGTCTGTAAAAAGCATTACTTTCTTCTGCAGTAGAAAAACCTGCATATTGCCTTATTGTCCAAGGTCTGCGTACATACATAGTAGAGTATGGGCCGCGTAAATTTGGAGCTAAACCAGCAACAAAATTTAAATGTTCTACACCATCTAAATCTTGCTTAGTGTATGTTTTTTTTACAGGAATACCTTCTGCAGTGTTAAAAATAGAAGTATCAGATTTTTTAGCACTGTCATCTATATTTAGTTCTAAGTGTTGTAAATCTTTTCTACTCATCTTTTAATCTGTTTTGTTCTAAGGTTTCTGCCAATCTTTTTTCAATAATTGGTTCTATAAGTGTTTTACGGGCATTTGTTTTTACAAACGGGTACAACTCTAAATCTTCCTTTATTTTGTCAGCTTTATTTATATACTTGTTAGTACCAACCAAGACTTCCTTTTCGGTATTAAAAAGCTCTTGTTCTTTAGCTGCACTTTCTTTAATTTTCTTTTGAATGCTGTGGTTTTTTAAGTTTGATAAAAATCCGCCACTAGCTTCTATCGATTTAAAAAGTTCTAATGCTTTTTCTGCTAATTGATGCGTTAGAGACTCTATATAATAAGCACCATCTGCAGGATTGGTAACTACATCTAAATAGCTTTCTTTTTTTAAAATAAGTAACTGATTCCTTGCAATGCGTTCTCCAAATTCATTATCCTTATGGTAAATAGCATCGTAAGCCAAATTGTATATCGTATCTGCACCGCCCATACTTGCTGCCATACACTCTGTAGTGGTACGTAGCATATTTACATTATAATCATACAATGTTTTATTTCGCTTACTTGGTACAGCTAAAATAGTACAGTCTGCATTTATGTTGTATTCTGCAGTTAATGTTTTCCACAGTAAACGTAATGCTCTTAGTTTAGCAATTTCAAAAAAGTAATTACCAGAAACACTAACTTTAAATGTAAAGTTAGGAATGGTATCTTCTTTAAAATAATTTAAATATTCGTTAGCGTGCGCCACAGCAAAAGCCAACTGCTGTACCATTGTGGCTCCTGAATTTTGGTATGTACTTACATTAACACCAACTGTATTGATTGCTTTTTTAGATATCTGAGTAAGTACCTCGTGGTCTTTCTCTAGATTATAATACCAATTGCCTGTAATGGCTAAATTACCAATTATGTCTACATTGTAATGTATATTTACTTCTTGTTTTTTACAGAATTCTTCAATTTTAGAAATATATTCTGATGATAAAAACTGTAGAAAAAAGTAAATTGTCTTATGTTTTAAATCGATGTTTTTTAAGAGAACGTGAATCTTAATTTCATCATTAGGAATCGTAAAAATTAAGTCTTCAGCACCTCTTTCTAAAGCATTAATAGCTTTTTTATTTGCAGCAGCTTCGTTGTGCACAAAAATAGCCTGACCAACTTTCCAGTCTGGTGTAGCTACATTTGTTGTTTTACCAGAGAGATCATCTTCATTGTAAAAAGGTTTAACCTTAATGCCTTCTGGGGATTCCCAAACAAGCGTGTTATTATAGTCGGCACCTTTTAAATCTACCTGAATTTTTTGTTTCCATTCTTTGGTAGACACTTCAGAAAAATCATTAAACAATGTTTTTTTACTCATCTTCTTTAGTTTTAATGCTGTCTTGGTATTCTATTAAATAAATTTCTTCGTCTTTCTTCTTTAGAAAGTACTGCTCACGTGCAAATTTTTCTAATTCTTTAGGATCACTTAGTTTTTCAATAATTTTTTTGTCTCGTGCAATTTCATCCTTTAAATATTCTTTCTGCTTTTCTAGACTTTCAATCTGGTTTTGCAGTTCGTTGTGTATAAAGAGAGAGTTGGTGTCAAAAAAAATCATCCAAATAACAAAAACAGTAAGTACTAGCACATACATATTTGTAGCTACGCCAAACCATTTTTTACTTCTAAGCTTTTTAAAAATCATCTAAAAATTAAACTAATTTCTCGTTTATAATTGTACGTACAATATCTATGGCAACAGTATTGTGTTTGTTGTTTGGTATAATAATATCTGCGTATTCTTTACTAGGTTCTATAAACTCTGCGTGCATAGGTTTAATAGTACTTTGGTATTTTTCTAAAGTTTCATCTAAATCCCAACCTCTTTCATTAACGTCTCTTTTAATACGTCTAATTAAACGTTCATCAGAATCTGCGTGTACAAATATCTTAATATCCATCATTTTTCTAATTTCTGGATCTGTCATTATTAAGATACCTTCTACAATAACCACTTTTCTAGGTTGTGTAGGTACGGTTTCATCTGTTCTGTTACATTCTAAAAAAGAGTACACTGGCTGTTGTATGGTGTGTCCTTTTCTTAATTCTTCTAAGTGTTGCTTTAATAATTTAAAGTCTATTGATAGTGGATGGTCAAAATTCGTTTTTCTTCTTTCTTCTAATGATAAATGAGAAAGATCATTGTAGTAAGAATCTTGAGAAATTACGCATACTTCATCATCTGGTAATTCATTAATAATCTGGTTTACAACCGTTGTTTTACCACAACCTGTACCACCAGCTATCCCTATTATTAACATAAATTTAGTTTTTTTTGTCAAAAATACAATTTTGCTATTATATATTTTTGATTATTCCGTTTAGTATTGGTTTTATTACGTTAAACGCACTTACTTTAACTTAAAATTTAATGGGGTTAGCCTGTTATTTTAAAGCAAGTAGGTTATTTTTGCAGGATGCAAAAAAACTCTTCAAAAAAACAATTTGAATTTGTTGCCTTGATGGCCTCCTTAATGTCTATAGTTGCTTTAACAATAGATGCTTTGTTACCTGCAATTTCTCATATAGGAGAAGCTATACATAGTTTAGACCCAACAAAAAATCAGATGTTAATTACAATGATATTTTTGGGGTTAGGAGTAGGGCAATTGTTTTTTGGACCATTATCAGACAGTTACGGTAGAAAACCAATTGTATATGCAGGTTTTACTATTTTTACTTTAGCAAGTATAGTTTGTGTAAATGCTACTTCTTTAGAGATTATGATTGTTGGTCGTATTTTTCAAGGAATAGGATTATCTGCACCTAGAACTATTACAATTTCTATTATAAGAGATAAATATAAAGGAGATTATATGGCAAAAATAATGTCTTTTGTTACTGCTTTTTTTATATTAATTCCTGTAATAGCTCCGGCAGTTGGTAAAACTGTATTGGATGTTTACAATTGGCAAGCAATTTTTTATGTACAATTATTTTTTGCTTTGGTTGTTTCTATTTGGTTTTGGAAACGACAAGAAGAAACACTGAAACCAGAATTTAAAATTCCTTTTACAGGGTCTATATTTTATGATGGATTAAAAGAGTTTGTTAAGCACAAAGAAACAGTTGCTTTTACATTTGTGTCTGGACTTATTACAGGTGCTTTTTTGGTTTATTTAAGTGCAGCGCAACATATCTTTGAAGATCAGTTTAATTTGGTTGATGAGTTTCCATACATTTTTGCAGGCTTAGCTATATCTATTGGTTCTGCTACCTTTTTAAATGGTACTCTAGTTTTACGTTTTGGAATGCGTAAATTAATATTTATAGCACTAAGTTTATTTTGCGTAATTAGTATAACTTATTCACTTTTGTTTTGGGGAAGTGCAAACCCACCCTTACCCGTTTTAATAGGCTTTTTAGCTATACAGTTCTTTTGCTTAGGCTTTATTTGGGGTAACTCTAGATCTGTAGCAATGGAGCCAATTGGCCATATAGCAGGAGTAGGTGCTGCAATTAATGGATTCGTGGCTACAGTAATTTCTATACCAATAGCAACCTTAATAGGTAGTTATGTAGATACTACAGTCTTGCCTTTATTTATTGGCTTAGCGGTTTGTGGTAGCTTATCACTTTTGCTATTTATGTCTGTTAAAAAAACAAGAACAGCAGCTTTGTCTAAATAAAGTTTACTGCGGAATATAAATTACACCACAACTAGAGTCTTTTTTTGCACCAGTAACCGATGCCAATGCATTAGGTTTTTCTAAGTGACGTAACACTCCCATAAATGCAAAAATTAAAGCTTCTTTAAATTCTATCACAGTTTTAGATGTAGTGTCTATTGTAAATTTAGCGCCTAATTTACTTTTTAAAGTGTTCATTAAAAAACCATTTAAAGCACCGCCACCAGTAACTAATAGTGAGTTATTTGTTTTGCTTGATGCATTTAGTAAATCTTTAGAAATAGTATCACAAATATGAATTACAGAGGTATGTAAAATATTCTCTGTAGCATCTTTAGTCTTTTCTATAATTGGAATAATTTCTTTTTTAAACCATTCATAGCCTGTAGATTTAGGGTAGGGCTGTTTGTAATATTCTAAATTGTTTAATTTGTGTAGTAATTCAGTATTTACAAAACCACTCTTAGCTAGCGCTCCGTTCTTATCGTACGCTAAGTTAATAGTATAAGTTATATAGTTTAGTAGCATATTAGCTATGCCAATATCATAAGCTACTCTTTTGTTATTTTGCTGAAAAGATACATTACTTATACCACCAAGATTTAGACAAAAATCGTATTCAGAAAACAAATGCATATCACCAATAGGAACTAAAGGAGCACCTTGTCCACCAAGAGCAACATCATTGGTTCTAAAATCAGCAATAGTTGTTATACCGCAAGCATTAGCTATATGTTGTCCAGAACCAATTTGTAAGGTGAAGCCTTTTTCTGGTTTGTGGTGTGTAGTATGCCCGTGACTAGCAATAAATTGAACTTCTAATTTATGCTCTTCTACAAATAGTTTTACTTGTTCTCCTAACCAAGTCCCGTAGGAGTTATGCAACTCTGTAAACCCTGGTACAGCTAAATTTATAGCATTTTTTAATTGTGCTTTAAATTGGGTTGTATAATCTACACTTTTTGTGTTTAGGATTTTAAACTCCCAAGTCTCATTTTTTTTAAAAAACTGACAATAAGCAAGATCTAAACCGTCTAAAGAGGTCCCAGACATTAGCCCTATTACGTTGTATTTTTGCATAAATTAATCTATTGTAACAGATAGTTTTCCTTTAGCATTTACCTTATCTAAAAAGTGTTCTGCTGCATTTTCCTGAAAAACAGGAAAGTCCTGGTATGCTACAATTATATTTTTAGCATTACTAGTGTCTGTTTTTGTTAATACATAAGGGTTACCAAATACATATAATATTACATTTTTATTAGCCATTAAATTGGTTAATAATTCTAATTCATTATCAGATATACCAAAGTTATTTTTTGGTTTTATACTTGGCGGATATAAAGCTATAACCACATTTTCTTCAGTTTTTACAGCTTGTTTTATTTTAGATATTGTAGTTTTAGTTGTGTTGTAGCTAGCAAATTTTAATTCTTCTTTTATCTTATTAAAAAATGGGTTTTCTTTATTACTGGTCATTTCAAGACCAATAAAACCATCAGACTTAAAATTAGCAATAGTATTGGGATTACCTTTAACAACAGTTAAACTTTCAGTAGCTAAAACAGTATTTAAACTTTTAGCAGTATAGTAGTTTTTAGACGGGCTAACAACAGTGTTCATTGCTTTTTCCTTAAGTTGCCAAACTCGTTTAAAGCTTTCTTCAATTTGTTGCTTTGTAGCATTTTTTAAAATAGTAGCAACACCTTCTTTAGGGTTTTCAGCAAAACATAAAACATCATTTCCAGCATCAAAAGCTATCCATTCTAATTCTCCTTTAACAGGGTATAGTTTAGAAACACTTTTCATATTTAAGGCATCAGAAATAACAACATTATTAAAATTCATTTCACCTCTTAAAAGTCCTTTTATTGTTTTTTTTGATAGGGTAGTGGGTGTATTTTTTTCTTCGGTTAGTGCAGGTACAGCTAAATGACCTATCATAACACTTTCTACTCCATTATTTATAAGTTGCTGAAAAGGGTATAACTCATTTGCTAGCAAAGCTCCTTTGGACTTATTTATTACAGGTAATCCAATATGTGAGTCTGTAGCTGTATCTCCGTGACCAGGAAAATGTTTCAGGCAACTAATTATTCCTTGACTTTGCATACCATTAACAAAAGCAATGGCGTTTTTGGTTACTAGTTCTTTGTTTTCTCCAAAAGACCTATAGCCAATAACAGGATTATTTGGGTTGTTGTTTATATCTACAACTGGAGCCAAGTTCCAATGTATGCCTGCTTCTTTACAATCCTTAGCAATGTTTTTGCCAACTTCATATATAAGAGAATCTTTATTCTGCATTGCACCAAGTGTAATAGCGTAAGGATATTGCGGAGTGTTGTCTACACGCATTGCTAATCCCCATTCTGCATCAATAGCAATTAAGAGAGGATATTTTGCAGCTTTTTGATATCTTTTAATTAAAGATTTTAGCCTACTTAAACTAAGCGTATCGTTTTTATTTTGTCCGTCATAATTGGCAGCTGCGCTAGTTCTACTTTTAAAAAAGCAAAGCGCACCAATATTCTGGTTTTTTATAAGTTGCTCTAGTTTTACAATTTCTTCTTCAGTATCATTTATATAAGCAGCAGGCATAAAAAGTTGTCCAATTTTTTCTGCATTAGTAAGCTGTTCAGTAGCTTCGGTATATGTCTTTATTACTTGTAAACTTTTTGGTTTTTCTTCTTTTGCAACAGTTACTTCTTTAGGTTTGTTATTGCAACTAGCAAGTAAAATTACTGCAAAAACAAAATAAATTTGAATAGTGTTAAAGTAAGCTCTTAATTTAGGGTAAGTATGCATATCTAATTAAATAAGTTGTTATGCTAAAATAGGTTTTTTATAGCTTGATATTAAATGGACTTCTTAAAAAAGAGATATAAACAAGATTAAAAAACTTAAATTTGATTAATTTTTGACAAAACACTTCTATAAATGTTAGACTATACTAAAGTTACCGAAAGCTCATCAAACTATACAGATCTAGAATTAATGGACACTAGTACCATATTAACTAGTATGAATAATGAAGATAAAAAAATTGCAGATGCCGTTGCATTGTGTATTCCAGAGATATCTAAATTGGTTGATGCTTTAGCAGAACGATTTAATAAAGGAGGAAGGTTGTTTTATATTGGAGCAGGTACTAGTGGAAGATTAGGTATTTTAGATGCTTCTGAAATTCCGCCAACTTTTGGATTGCCACACACTAAAGTTATTGGTATAATAGCTGGTGGAGACGTAGCAATTAGGTTGCCGGTTGAAAATGCAGAAGATAATAAAGAACAAGCTTGGAAAGATTTAGAAGCTTATGATATTAACCAAAATGATACCGTTGTAGGTATTGCAGCATCTGGTACAACACCTTATGTAATAGGAGGGGTAACAAAGGCTAAGGAAAACGGATTGCTAACAGCTTGTATTACTAACAATCCAGGTTCGCCATTAACAAAAGCAGTAGAAATTGCAATTGCAGTTTTAGTAGGCCCTGAGTTTGTAACAGGTAGTACACGTATGAAAAGTGGAACATCACAAAAATTAGTGCTTAATATGATTTCTACAGCGCTAATGATAAAAATAGGTAGAGTTAAGGGAAATAAGATGGTTAATATGCAACTAAGTAATGATAAGTTGGTAGACCGTGGTGCACGTTATGTGGTAGAAGAATTAAATATTCCTTATGCAGAAGCAGAGGCTTTGCTAATTAAACACGGCTCTGTTAAAAAAGCAGTAGAATCTTATACTAAATAATTTTTTTTTAAAAAGAATTAAAAAAGGGTTTGTAACGTCTATTGTTTAAAATAGGTGTATTAATTTTATTCACAATAAAATTAATTTAAACATAAAGTTTTAAACGCAGTAATTCATATATTTTTAATGAGTTACTGCGTTTTTTATTGCACATAAGTTACACTTGTAACTTAAAATTAGGTGTGACGTTCATCGAATTTTAAGTGATAGTGTTAAAAATAGTTGCTATTTTTGTAGTAAATTACTCACCTTGTAAGGTTGTGAAATACGGCGTTAACTGTTGTATAATGTGCTTTTATAGATTAAATACATAAGAGCAGACACTATTTTACATTTTTTGGCGTTTATATAGACCTAAGAGTTTTAATAATTTAAAAATAAAGTTTTTATAAAATTACTCTAAGAGTTTATTGCAATTCCCCAAGTTGCCATACTCTTTACAAAAATTGACTTAACCTATGCAACCAAGTAAAAGAAAACTTGCGTTATGTGCTATGCTATTAGTTTTTGGCTTTATAGTATGTACTAGCGCTATTGCTAACCCTAAAGTTTACGACTTTATAACAGACGTAATAACTTTTGATGATGCTTTATTTAAAGCACTAACATTGGAGGAGAAAAAAGAAACTCCTGCCAAAGAAAAAACAAACTTCTCCAAGTTTACTACTAAAACAGAGGCAAAAGCCAATACGCTGGCAGCACCTGTAATGTTTGCAACTATTATTAATGGAGCAAATGAAGAGAGTACTTGTCCTGATGATGGTAGTACACTTGCAAAATTCTTTTTATGTGGTACTGGGGATGATAGAACTGTGTCATTAAGTTCGTCAGGGGGATCATATGTATGGCAAAAATTAGGTTCAGGTTGTTCTTTTGTAGGAGCAGATGATTGCCCTACTTACAACAGTGCTTGTAGTGGAGATTGGGTTACAGTAGGTAATGACCCAACTTATTTATTAGATGCTAGTGATGCAGGGGTAGAAGGGGAGTATAGAGTACGTATAGGCTCTGGAGTTTACTATCATTTTAGAGTAACATCTAACCCATTAGATCCTCAAATAACATCAAAAAATATTATTTGTGGTAACTCAGGTAATATAGAAGTCACTAATGTACCTGCTGGGTATGAGTATAGTTTAAATTCTTCAACAGGACCTTTTCAAGATAGTCCTTCTTTTGATATTACAGCACCTGGAAATTACCAAGTGTTTGCACAGTTAAAAGATGCGCCAGCAACATCTTGTATATTTCCATCAGAAGTAATTACTATTACAGAGGAAACAATGACAGTAGATGTAACCAAAACAGATATTGTTTGTAGTGGAGAAAAAGGGAACGTAGGAGTATCTGTTTCTGGAGCAACAGGTTTTTATAGCTATAGACTTTTAAAAGGTGGAGTAACATTAGATACCTTTGGTCCTAGTGCTAATACAAATCATACTTTTAATAATTTAGGTCCTGGTACATACTCTGTACAAGTAGAAACTAATGATTGTGATGTAACCGTAACAGAAATTGCAGGTGACCCAATAACAATAGGTAATGGTTTAGATCCTATAGAAGCTACAGCTTTTGCAACAGATAGTTTTGGTTGTGGAGCAACAAGTGTAGATGTAACTTTAGATGTGTCTGGAGGAACGTCTCCTTTTCGTTATAGTTTAGATGCAGGTACAACTTATAGCTCTACTTTTGCTAGTTCGGTTGTATTTACAGTAAGTTCTGCAGGTACTTATAATATATTGGTAGAAGATGTAAATGGTTGTACAAAAGAAGCAGCCGTAGAAGTACAAAATATACCACCACCAGTTTTTAATGTAACGGCAGATGATGCTAATTGTGGTGGAGCCAATAATGGTAGGTTAACGGTGAACGTTACAAATAGTAATGGTTATGCATTAGAGTATAGTAATGATAATGGTGTAACTTTTCAAAATAGTAATGTGTTTTCTAGTTTAGCACCAGGTTCTTATGATGTTGTTGTTAGGTACGAGCAAGATACTTTTGTGTGTACAACAGCACCTGTAACACAAACAATAGGAACGCCTTCATCTATAATTTCATCTACATCAACAACAGCAGAACCAAGTTGTGGAAATGAAAACGGAGGAGAAATTACATTTGCACCAGCAACAGGTGGTACAGGACCTTATGAGTATAGTATTGGATCTGGCTTTGTATTGGGTAACACTGTTTTTCCAGGGTTATCACAAGGAAGTACATATACGCCACAAGTTAGAGATAGTAATGGTTGTGTAGAAACATTGCCAGATGTAACTTTTGCGGCATTAAATAAACCAACAGATATAGATTTTACTGTTTCTAGTATAGACTGTGCTACAGGTACAGCAACTGTAACTTTAGCTGTTACAGACGGAGGAACAATAACAGATTATGAGATTATAGCTCCAAGTCCAGTATCAAACGGTACAAACAATATATTTACAGGTTTAGGTATAGGTAGTTATACATTTAGAGTAACAGATGCAGGTGGCTGTTCTTACACAGAAAGTTTTGCTATTACAGATATCAGTTCTATTAAAGTTACTGCGCAATTACAAGATAATGTTACTTGTGTGGGAGATTCTGATGGTCGTGGACGTTTTGTTGTAGATGGTTTTTCATCTTCATACTCATATCAAATTGATGCTAATCCAGTTGTTTCTGGAGAGACAGATAATCTAATAAATGTATCTAGTTTAGCAGCTGGTAGCTACACAATTACTGTAACAGATGATGAGACCAGTTGTGTAGAAACTGCAACTTTAACAATAAATGAACCTACAGCAGCTTTGGCAATGGCTCCTACGCTAACTCCAATGAGTTGTGATAATAATAACAGAGGATCTATTAGAGCAAATGCATCTGGTGGATGGGGAGGTTATTCATATACATTAGAAAGACCCGGAACATTGTCAGATATAGGTCCAAGAAGTAACCCTAATTTTACAGGGTTAAGTTACCCTGGTGCCTATGTTTTAACTGTTGAAGATAGTGAAGGGTGCTCTACATCATTCAATTTTACGTTAACACCATTAAGTTCACCATCATTAGTGATAGATACTAGTGCATCAGATTTTTGTTTTGATAGTACAGATGCTGCAACTATAAATGTAACAGCTTCAGGAGGAGACGGAAATTATGAATATCGTGTAAATGGAGGAGCTTGGTTTGCAGGTTCAGCTACAGAAAATATTCCTGCTCCAGGTCCTGGTAGTTACCAAATACAAGTTCGTGATGGTAATGGCTGTACAGATACAGTAGGTAGAAACATTAGACCACAAACAACAACAACAGTTGCAATACAAAAAGAATTAACCTGTAGTTTAGTTCCGGGAGACGGAGATGCAGAAATAAGAGTAAATGTTTCTAACGGTAATACGCCTTACCAAACTTATGAAGTAAGTTATAATGGAGGAACTTACTCTGCAACAGTACCTTTTACAGGAGCTTCATTTGTGTATACTACTGCTTTAGAAGGAACATATCAATTTAGAATAACAGATAATGAGGCTTGTACAGTAGAAACAAATGTAATAACATTAAATCCTACAGAGCCAATTGCTGCTACTGCCAATGTTACAGATCCTACTTGTGGAGATGATAGTACAGGTAGTGTAGAATTAATAGCAGATACCACAGTTGGTGTACCTCCTTATCAATATAGTGCAGATAACACAACATTTACAAATCAGCCTGTATTTAGTAATTTATCTCCAGGTAATTATACATATTACGTAAGAGATAGTAGAGGCTGTAATATAGGAGTTCCTTTTACAGTAGGTCCTGCAGCACCGGCGGTAGATGCAACAGTAGATTTTACACCTCCAACTTGTGGTGTAGCTCCAGCAGACGGAGAAATAAATGTTACAGCCGTATCTAATGGTACAGCGCCATTTACATACACATTATTAGACACAGCGGGTAATGTTTTAGCAACTGTTGGCCCTACAGCGGCAACAACAGCTAATTTCCCTGGTTTAGCAGAGGGAGATTATGTTGTAGAAACTACAGATGCTAGTACTTGTGAAGACAGAGACGTAATTAATTTAAGACAAAATAGTTTAACAATAACTCCAGTACCAACACCAGGGCCAGATTGCTCTACAGCTTTTACTTTTTTAGTAGATATTGCAGGTGGAACAGCGCCGTATTTAATAGGTTTGGTTGGAGAAACATTAGTGTCTCCAAATGTAGATGCAGATACGCACGATTTTACAGGGCAAGTTGAGTATGGAATAACATATTTTGTTGAGGTTGTAGATGATAATGGTTGTAGATATATACAACAGATAGATCCTTTACCAACACTAGATCCATTAACTGTAGACGCTTCATCTTCAGCAGCATCTTGTTCTGTGCCAGACGATGCAGATATAGATTATGTAATAGATGGTTTACCAAACGGATCTGATATTATCATTAGTTTAACAAATACAGATACAGGAGCAGTTATTAGTGGTCCTATAACAGAAACTAATGTTACATTTCCACATTCTGGAACTTTTACAGGCTTGCCTATAGGTAATTATCAAGTAATAGTAACAGAAGACACAGGTACAGCTAATTACTGTAATGCAAGTGCTTTGGTTTCAATAACAAATGATAATCCAACACCAGTTGTGGAGCGTAATACAAATGCAAACTGTTTAAATCCAAACGGACAGTTAGTGTTGCGTGGAGTTGGTGGGTCGCCAGTATATACTTTTGGAGTAGTGCCAACAGGAGATCCAGCACCAGCCTTAACAACAAATAATGTATACGATTTACCACCAGGAACATATGATGTTTATATACAAGATAGTAAAGGATGTACTTCTTTATTAACAGGTGTTGTAGTAGATATGGATCCAGCCTTGGCAGATCCAACAGTAGATGTAACTAACCAATGTGTTGCCGTAGCAAATTATACTATAGATGTTACTTCGCCTTTAACAACACCAGGTGGTCCAGAAACTACTTTTCAATATGATATTGGTAATGGTTTTCAAGATAGTCCTAACTTTACAGTGCCAAATGCAGGTTCATACACAGTAACTGTGCGTGATGGTAATGGTTGTACAAGTAGTACGATTGTAGAAGTTTTCGATTTCTTTTCAATCTCAGCAAGTGCTTCATCACAACCATCATGTAATAATGCAGATGGTATTGTAACAGTAGAAACCACTGGCGGTAGTGGTAGATTTAGGTATGAGTTAAATGACGGTACAACTACAGTAACTCACGAGCCTACAGATACAGATCCAGAAGTTTTTACAGGTTTAGCACCAGGTAGTTATAGTATTACTGTTACAGATTTGGACTCTAATACAGCTCCATTATGTTCTGATATTACTACGGTAGAAATTATTACAGTTAATACACCAATTATAAGTAATACTGTTGTAGAAAATGTGTCTTGTAATGGCGCTGATGATGGTAGTATAACTGTAGAGTTAGATCCTGCTTCTGCTACAGATGCACCATTTACATATAATATTTATGTAGGGGCAAGTACAACACCATTACAATCTATAGAAGATCCAACTTTTGAAAATTTAGCACCAGGTACTTATCAAGTTGAGGTAGTTTCGGATAGAGGTTGTGCAGTGAGGTCTTTAGATATTGTTGTAGATGAACCAACTGTTTTACAAGTAGCTGTAGATGCACCAGATTTTACTTGTAATCCTTCAGCAAATTCATTTAGTACAACAACCATTACTATTTATACAGATGATAATGGAGATGGTACAGGAACACCAACAGGTAATGGCTCATATAGCTATAGCTTAAATGATGGTACTCCTTTTTATGACGGTACTAATTTTCAGTCTTCAAACACTTTTGAAATTATTGATAGAGGTGTAGACCAAACTATTGATGTTATTGTAAGAGATGATAAAGGTTGTGAGACTATAGAAACTATTACAATATTAACGCCTACAGACCTAACATTTAATTTTAATTTGTTAAGTGGTATTACTTGTGATGCTACAGGTGCAGGTTCGGCTCCAGGACAGTTAGAAATAATAATAGATCAGGGTCCTGGTAATTATGAGGTGCAAGTTTTGCCCCTTGGTTCTCAACCAGCGCAATTATCTGGTGGTACAGATCGTGTAGTTTGGGATGTAACAGTTCCTGGAGATTATATTTTTGCGGTAAGGGATATAGATAGCGGTACGTGTTTATTTGTTACACCAACAACAACAGTTCCGGACTTTAATGTTATAGAAGCCGTAATAAGTGAAGTTAAACCAGTTTCTTGTTTTGGTGCTAGTGACGGTGAAATAGGTATAGTAGTTAACAACTACTCTGGCGCTTATAATTACGAAGTGTTTTTAGTAGATAATACAGGAGCAGAAGTAACTACAGGTGTTACGGGTTCTTTTGATACTACAGCACCAATAACAACACCAGAAATTATAACAGGTTTACCTGCGGGTAATTTAATTGTAAGAGTAGAGGCGTTACAAACTCCGTTTTGTGATACATCTAGTAATACAGCACCAGTAAGATCACCAGATAGGGCATTAACAACTATGGCAGAGCAGACTGCTTATGTTACTTGTGAGGTTCCTGGATTGGGAGAAATTACAGCAACAGCAGATGGTGGTTGGGGTACTTATGAGTATCAATTAGAGAAAGAAACAGCAACAGCAGGTACATACACTGTTGAGGTTGCTTATGGGACTTCTCCAATTTTTAGTGACTTATCGGAGGGTAATTATAGAGTTAGTACAAGAGACGATGGTGGTTGTATTGTTTTTGATGATATAACACTTAGTTTACCAGTTGCAATAAACTCAGATATAGAAATAGTACAACCTTTACTTTGTCCTGGAGCAAATGATGGTGTAATTAGAGCATTTAATGTAACAGGTGGTGAAGATTTAGATGGTGACGGTGAAGAGTATTTATTTCAATTAAATAGATTAGATAGTTCTGGTACAATTACAAACACAAGTGGATTACAAGAGTCTGCTACGTTCCCTAACTTACCAGCAGGTTTTTATACCATTACGGTTTTTGATGGGTGGAGCTGTAGTTTTACAACACCACAAATATCAATAATAGATCCAGAACCAGTAGAGGCGGAGCTAGTGGAAATTACACCTCCTGGATGTGGAGATTTAGGAAGAATTGGTCTTAGTGTAACTAACCCAGTAGCCGGTATGGAGTATTTTTATAGAAGGTCAGGAACAACAGATGCTTTCGTTAGCTTTGGCGGTCCAGATGTGATATCAGTAGTTATTACTATTCCAGATATTGATGTAGATCCAGGACCATTCCAGTATGATGTTCAAAACGGAAACGGATGTCCAGAGCAGCAATCTAATGAGGTTGGTTTGGATAAAGCCCTTCCTTTGGTCGTAGCTTTAGATTTAGTTGATGCACAAATCAAGTGTCAAGGAGAAGCAACAGCAATTGTTAGATCAGAAGCATTTGGAGGAATAGGAAACTACAGGTATACTTTAGTTAATAACAATTTAGGTGGTGTACCTACAGTACCAACCGCTGCAGATATAGTTAGTCCAGAACAAGAGTCTGGTGTATTTAGAAATTTATCACCAGGTACATATTATGTATATGCTACCAGTGGAGGTTGTTCTGCAATATCTGATATTATAGAAATAGAGCCAAAAACACCTTTAGAGGTATTAGTAGCTGAGTCTAACCCAGTAAGTTGTACAGGAGATTTTGATGGTAGTATTAGAATTGAAGCTATAGGCGGAACAGGGGAAATTAAGTTCTCTATCTCAGATACTTTAAGTGAATTTTTTGTTGGTGATGAAAACCCTAACACAATTACTTTTGAAGATTTAGCACCAGGTACATACTCTGTTTTAATACAAGATTCTGTAGGTTGTAGTATACTAAGAGAAATTATTGTAGAAGAACCAGAAGTACTTGTTGTAGCAGATGTAGACACTACACCAGAGTTGTGTATTAACGCATCAGACGGTACAGCTACCTTGTCTATAGATGGTGGAACCCCTTTTGTAGATCCGGTAACTGGAGTTGAGTATTATGAAACAAGTGTAAACTCATCAGACCCAGCAGATTTTGTTAGAAATGACAACTTGTTTTTTGATAACCTAGCAGGTGGAGAAACGTATGTTGTGTTTATTAGAGATGCTAATTTCTGTGATACTAATGCTATTATAAATATAGATTACGGGGTAGATTTAAGTGCAACACCAATTATTGAATATGGTTGTAGTGGTATATTCCCTTTTAGTACAGTAACTATAGATATGGCAGATAGTAGTGTTATGTCAGATTTAATGTTTTCTTTGGATGTAGATGATATTGCTTTGGCAACGACACAAAATGTATTTGGAGATTTAGCACCTGATACCACGCATACAGTATATATATATCATAGTAATGGTTGTTCTACTTCAGTAGACTTTACTTTAGATGCTTATGATCCGTTAACTTTATCAGCAATTAAAACTGGTCCTAATGAGATAACAGCTTTAGCCCAAGGTGGGTACGGAGGATATACATATTTCTTTCAAGGAATTTCACAAGGAGACAACACAATATATCAGTTAAATGAAGATGAAACAGTAACTGTACGTGTAGAGGATGCTCAAGGTTGTGTAGTTGAGGTTAAGTTAGAATTTGAGTTTACTGGTAAAATAGAAATTCCTAATTTCTTTACACCAAATGGTGATAATGAAAATGATAGATGGGCACCTAAAAACAGAGAGTTTTTTCCAGACATAGAAATTATAATTTATGATAGGTATGGTAGAGTAGTAGCAAGGTTAGATGATGTTACTTCTTGGGATGGTACCTATGAAGGTAATGAGGTTCCTACTGGAGATTACTGGTATGTAGTTAATGCCAATGATAAAGAAAAACAACGTTATGTTGGTCACTTTACACTATATAGATAATTTTAAATTTAAAAGGCGCTTTTAGCGCCTTTTTTAGTTAATAGAGTCAAAAGTATTGGGTAATTTTGTACTGTAATTTATTGCTGTTATGAATGAAGAAAGATTAAACACTGCCTCCCACGCTATAGGAGTTGTTTTAGGTGTAGTAGGTTTATTTGTATTGCTCTATTTTAATACTAATAAAACAACATTTGCATTATTTAGTTTAGTAGTTTATGGAGCTTCTATAATAGTGCTTTACACAGCATCTACGTTGTATCATGCAGCAACAACCAAAACTTTAAAAGAAAAATATAGAATATTAGACCATAGTAGTATTTATGTGCTAATAGCTGGCACATATACACCTGTGGCGTTAATAACATTAGAAAGTGGTAATGGTTGGCTTATTTTTTGGGTTGTATGGGGTATTGCGCTTTTAGGTATTATTTTAAAGCTTTTTTTTACTGGTAGGTTTGAGGCTATTTCTCTATTGCTTTACTTAGCAATGGGGTGGTTAATTGTTTTAGACTACAGTAGCTTGGTAGCAAGCGTAAGTCCGTTTGCATTAAATTTATTAATGTTAGGAGGAGCGTTTTATACTTTTGGTATTGTATTTTATGCTATACATAAAATACCTTACAATCATTTTATTTGGCACTTGTTTGTGTTAGCAGGTAGTATTTCTCATTTTTTCTTTATTCTAACACTTTTATAAAGTTATTTTAAGATTTAATAATATCACTATAATCTTCAAAAAAAGCTTCAAACTTTTGCATATTTTCATTTAAAAAAACCATAGTTTCTTGCCATGTGTTTTTGTTGTGTATGCTAACATTTTCTTTAATTACATAAATTCTAGAAATCTCTTTTTTATTATCTAAGATATAAGAATCTTTAAAAATGGCACCGGGTAAAAAATCTGAAGTTAAAATAGACTTTAAAGAGGCTAGTTTTTCCCAAGTATCTATTTGTTTCTCTAAATCGTTATGTTCTAAATCTAAAGTAACCATTGCGTTTTTCTTATCAAAATAGAACTTAAAAGATAAATTTTTAATATCAGTGTTATACAAAGTCCATTTTCTTGGAAACGATTTTCCAAAAGAAATCCAGAATTCTTCCCGCAATTTTTTAGATTCTTCTCTACTAAACATATCTTAAATAAAATAAGCAATGGCTATACCAAAAATAATAACTAATAACTTTCTTAAATTAAATTTGTGACCCTCGGAACTTTCAAACAAAATAACAGTAGAAATATGTAGTAATACCCCAATAACTAAAGCAGTTATTTGTATCTGGTATGTTTTTAGTATAGTTAAATTATTACTTAATAAACTACCTAAAGGAGTCATAAAAGCAAATAGGGTAATAAACAATATTGCTTGTGCTAATTTAATTTTAGAATTAAGTAAAAAAATACTTAAAATTATAGCAATCGGAATTTTATGTACAAGTATGCCATACACAAAATTATGATTGTGGTGGTGTCCTAATGGCATACCTTCTAATAAGGAGTGTATAGATAAACTTATAAAAAGCATCCAAGGCAAATTAACGTTATCAATATTTAGGTGTACGTGACCGTGTTCTGCTCCTTTAGAAAAAAACTCTAAAAATATTTGTAGCAGTATACCTAACATAATAAAAACACCAACTTGTTTTGGGTGTCCGTGCTTGTATACCTCAGGAAAAAGTTCAAAAACAGTTATAGCCAATAAAAAAGCGCCACTAAAAGCTAGTAGTAATTTAAAAATTTCTTTATTTTTTGGTTTGGTAACGTAAACAAAAATAAAACTAAGTAATACCCCAAGAATAGGTAAAATATAAATCATATAAATACAATTTTGCAGACAAAATGCAATAAGGGGCAAAATTAATGTATTTTTGCGTATTCTTTAATATACCTATGGATAATTATAAAATGATAGCCAAAACCTTATTTGGTTTTGAAGAGATTTTAGCAAAAGAATTGCGCAACTTAGGCGCTTTAAATGTAAAAGAAGGCGTGCGTTGTGTCTTTTTTGAAGGAGATAAGGGTTTTATGTACAAAGCAAACTTATGCTTGCGTACAGCTATTAAAATTATAAAACCAGTAACTTCTTTTAAGGTTTATAATGAGCAAGATTTATATAGAAAAATGTACGCTATAGATTGGGGAGAGTTTTTAACAACTGATACCACTTTTGCCATAGACACAACTATTAAGTCTGATATGTTTACACACTCTTTATACGTGTCTCAAAAAGTAAAAGATGCTATTGTAGATAAATTTAGAGATACAGAAGGCGAAAGACCAAATGTAGATGTTAAGTTCCCAGATGTACGTTTTAATATACATATTCAGAATGATACTTGTAATGTAGCTCTAGATTCATCAGGAAGATCTTTGCACCAACGTGGTTACAGAACGGCAACCAATATAGCGCCAATAAATGAGGTTTTAGCTGCTGGTTGTTTGTTGCTAAGCGGTTGGGATGGTCAGTGTGACTTTATAGACCCTATGTGTGGTAGTGGTACTTTTTTAACTGAAGCTGCAATGATTGCCTGTAACATACCGGCTAATATTAATAGAAAAGAATTTGCTTTTGAAAAATGGTCGGATTTTGATGAAGATTTGTTTGAGAAGATTGTAGATAGTAGTTTAAACAAAACAAGAGATTTTCATTTTAAAATAAAAGGTTTTGATAAAGCACCTTCTGCTGTACGAAAAGCTCAAGACAACGTAGAAAATGCAAATTTAGATGATTATATAACTGTTGAGCGTAAAAACTTTTTTGATACAGAAAAAGAGATCAACGGTCATTTGCATATGGTGTTTAATCCGCCTTATGGTGAAAGACTAAATATAGAGATGGAAGAGTTTTATGCGAGCATCGGAGATACGCTAAAACAAAAATATCCAGGAACAGATGCTTGGTTTATAACATCTAACTTAGAGGCATTAAAACACGTAGGTTTACGTCCGTCTAGAAAAATAAAAGTGTTTAATAGTCACTTAGAATCTAGGCTTGTAAAATATGTTATGTATGAGGGCAGTAAAAAGGCTAAATTTAATAAAAGTGTAGATTAGTATTAATTAACTTTTATAAAGATATAAATACTAAAAAAGGTCAAAAACATATGTTTTTGACCTTTTTTTATGTAAAAAATAACTTTTTATATTGTTTACTATTTTTTTAGAGATTTTCTAGGTTTGCTATCTTCTGCAGGTTTGGATTCTTCTTCAGTTTGCACAGGTTCCTTTTTCTTTTTAGCTCTTTTATATAATGGTATTAAGTAGCTAATACTGTAATTATATCCAGTTCCAAAATTACTCCCTTCTGTAGTTTTATTAAATCCTGGTATCCATATATTAGCAAAACCATCAGCTGTTTTATTACTTAATAAATACCCTAAGCGTACACTAGCGCCTAAATATAAATTTTTAAATATCTCTACTTTAGTGCCTAAAACAAACTCTAACCAAGATGCATTTAAACCATCAAACTCAGATAAGTTTTCTGTGCCAGGCAAAAAATCATCTTGCCAATACCTATTACTATCATAAATTTGGTAACTGTTTACTTTTTGTTTAAATGTACTGTATGCGTATCTACCTCCAATGTAAATAGAGTTATTCATTCCATACCAATTATCGTATACATTTATATCTACACCTAGTTTTAAATAGCTACCTGTAGTGGTAAAATTAAAATTATCCTCATCTCTGGTGTTTTCTTCGTTACCAAGTTCTGCTGCAACATATAGGTTTTGAGACAGTCTGTAATCTCCTGTAATTTCTAAACCCTTGTAATCTTCTCTGTAGAAATTTTGAGCAAGCCTATTTAAGTCAACCCCTAAACGTATACCGTAAGGTTGCTCATAAACAAGCGTATCTTTTTTGTTTAAATCAATTGTTTTACTCTGGGCAAAGCCGTTAAAAACAATACTAAAAAGGAAAATACTAGTGATAAATTTTAACATGTGTTACGGCTATGTTTTCTACTTTGGTTTCTACTACTTCTACATTTTTAATCCAATTATCTGCATCTGCAGTAAGTGTGCTTGTTAAATCATTGTAATGAATAACATATCCACAGGCTCTAGAAATATAGACTTCTTTAGTCGTGTAATTAAACGTTACAGCATCTGTGTTACCTGTTTCGTCTCCATCTTCATTATCAGCAGAGTTAGAGATTAAATTATAGGTTGTAGAGGTTTCATTTATACGCAAAGGAATACTAATGGTTTTTAAATCGGTCCTGTCTACAACTGTGTCTACAGTGGTATCTTTACCTTCACCAACAACTCTAAGTTTAGCTACTGCTTTTTCAGTTTCTTCCTCTGCTTCAAAATCATAAAAATTTATAATTAATAAAGCAGTGTCACCGTCTACACAAATATCATCTTTTTCACAAGATGTAAAGCCTGTAAACAAAAGAATTGCGGCTAATATTCCTATTTTTTTCATCAATATATAGTTTGATTTCTTTTTAATTTGGAACAATTATTATGCCCTCTTTTTTAAAAGTACAACATTTTCTACGTGATGCGTTTGCGGAAACATATCTACGGCCTGTAATCTAGTAATCTCATACATATCATTCATTAATTCTAAATCTCTTGCCTGTGTAGCACTGTTGCAACTTACGTAAACCACTTTATTAGGGGCAATAGCTAAAATTTGTTCAACTACATCTTTGTGCATACCTTCTCTTGGTGGATCTGTAATAATTACGTCTGGTGTACCGTTTTGAGAAATAAATTCAGGATTAAAAATCTTTTTCATATCACCAGCATAAAAAACAGTATTATCTATTTTATTATGCTTAGCATTGGCTTTAGCATCTTCTATGGCTTCTGGTACAGCCTCTATACCAACTACTTTTTTTGCTTTTTTAGATACAAACTGAGCAATAGTTCCTGTACCTGTATATAAATCATATACTAGTTCATCACCGCTAAGTTCTGCAAAATCTCTAGTAATTTTATACAACTCATATGCTTGTTCTGAGTTAGTTTGATAAAAAGACTTTGGATTTATTTTAAACTGAAGACCTTCCATTTCTTCAAAAATATGGTCTCTACCAGCAAAACAGACAATGTCTTGATCGTAAATAGTATCGTTATGTTTTTGGTTAATTACATACAATAAGGCAGTAATTTCTGGAAACGTAGTAGCCAAGTGGTTTAAAAGTGCTTCTCTGTTTTCTTTATGATCATCAAAAAACTGAATAAGTACCATAATTTCTCCTGTAGAAGAAGTACGTATCATTAACGTACGTAACTCACCTGTATGGTGTCTAGGGTTAAAAAATGTCATATTAGTTTTAGTAGCAAACTCTTTAGTTTCTAACCTAATTGCGTTAGATGGGTCTGCTTGTAAATGACACTTTTTAATGTCCAAAATTTTATCCCACATACCAGGAATATGAAATCCTAGGGCATTACGGTCTTCAATTTCTTTGTCTGATTTTACTTCGTCTAAAGTTAACCACCTACTATCAGAAAAAGAAAACTCCATTTTATTGCGATAAAAATATTGTTTCTCAGATCCTAAAATAGGAGTAATGGTAGGCAATTGTAAGTGTCCAATTCTGGTTAAATTGTTTTCTACCTCTTTTTGTTTGTAAAACAATTGGTGCTCATAACCCATATGTTGCCACTTGCAACCACCACAAACGCCAAAATGTTCGCATTGTGGTTCTGTTCTTTTATCAGATAAAGTATGGTAATTTATGGCAGTACCTTCAAAATATGCCTTTCTTTTTTTTGTGGTTTGTACATCTACAACATCACCAGGAACGGCGTTGTTTAAAAAAATAACACGTCCGTCAGGAGCTTTTCCTATAGTTTTTCCTTTTGCACCAGCATCTACTACTTCTACATTCTCAAAAACTACTCTTTTTGTTTTTCTTCGCATAGCGCAAAAATAGTAGAATTATTTGTTATCTAAATACTTGCTTATTATTAATTATGAATAAAATTATAGCTAAATTTAATTTATTAGTTTCAATATTATTTTGACGAATTATAAATTAAAGACTAATTAATTATTAATGTCTTAATTTTTTTATGCCCCGTTAGCAATTTGTAATTTGCAGCACATTAAAAAATAAGGTTGATTTCTCTCCTTAAAGCAGGAATCGTTTAAGTTTTATATTTAAAAGAATTAGATTATGTCAATTATTCAAGGATCGGCATCTGCAGACGCAATTGCATTAGAAGAAAAGCACGGAGCACACAACTACCACCCATTACCTGTTGTATTAAACAAAGGAGAAGGTGTGTATGTATGGGATGTAGAAGGTAAAAGATACTACGATTTTTTATCTGCTTATTCTGCAGTAAATCAAGGTCATTGTCACCCAAAAATAGTTGGTGCAATGGTAAACCAAGCACAAACATTAACACTTACATCTAGAGCATTTTATAATGATATGTTAGGTAAATTTGAAAAATTTGCCACAGAAACATTCAACTATGATAAGTTATTGCCAATGAATACTGGTGCAGAAGCAGTAGAAACGGCACTTAAAATATGTAGAAAATGGGCTTATGAAGTTAAAGGCATACCTGAAAATGAAGCGGAAATTATAGTTTGTGAAAATAACTTTCACGGACGTACTACTACAATAATATCATTTTCTAATGATCCTGTTGCTCGTAAAAACTTTGGGCCATACACAGATGGTTTTATAAAAATTGAGTACGATAATTTAGCAGCATTACAAACAGCACTAGAAGGTAATAAAAATGTTGCAGGATTTTTAGTAGAGCCTATACAAGGAGAAGCTGGCGTTTACGTTCCTAGTGAAGGCTATTTAGCAGCAGCTAAAGAATTGTGTAAAAAACACAATGTATTGTTTATTGCAGATGAAGTACAAACTGGTATTGCACGTACTGGCCGTTTATTAGCCACTTGTGGTAATTGTACTTGTGCAGATAAAAATTGTTCTGGAACTCCAGAGGTTAAAGCAGATATTTTAATTTTAGGTAAAGCATTGTCAGGAGGGTCATACCCAGTTTCTGGTGTTTTAGCTAATGATGATATTATGAATGTTATTACTCCTGGTAACCACGGTAGTACATTTGGTGGTAACCCTGTAGCAGCTGCAATTGGTATTGCTGCTTTAGAGGTTGTTAGAGATGAAAAATTAGCAGAAAACGCTCAGGTTCTTGGTGAGTTGTTTAGAGAAGAGTTAGGTAAATTTATAGAAACTAGTGATTTAGTTACGTTAGTAAGAGGTAAAGGTTTATTAAATGCTATTATAATTAACGATACAGAAGATAGTTCTACTGCTTGGGATATTTGTATGGCATTAAAAGAAAATGGTTTACTAGCTAAACCAACACACGGTAACATTATTAGATTTGCGCCACCATTGGTAATGACTAAAGAACAGTTGTTAGAGTGTGTTGCTATTATTACAAAAACTTTAAGCGAGTTTAAAAAGTAATAATTACTTCTAAAAAAAATAATAAAATTAAAGCA
>NZ_JBDVAA010000163.1:0-2893 GCF_039943695.1 Cellulophaga sp.
GTACTGTAAACAGGGGTGTAATTTTCTTACTAAATGGTTTTATTTGTAGTATATTTAATTAAATAACAACTATAAAAACCATCAAATATGATTTTTTACGGATCTAATTCATCACATTTAAAATCCCAATTAACAAGGCAAATACCTTGTAGTAATTGCAAAGAAAGCGCTAAGTTTAGTGTAGAGGTCTACGGTAAGTATGCCCATTTATATTGGATTCCTATATTTCCAATAGGTAAAACAGGTGCAGCAGTATGTACTAATTGTAATAGTGTTTTTGAGCCAAGACAAATGGATCATAACTTAAAGTTAGAATACAAAAATGTTAAGGGCGAAACCAAAACACCTATAAAACATTTTTCTGCATTATTTATAATAGGAATTTTAATAGCAGGTTTAAGTTTTTCATCTTTTTTAGATGGAAAAAATACAGAGGACTATATTAATCAGCCACAAGTTAATGATGTATATAGATTTAAAACAGAAGCTAGTTATTTCTCAACTATGAAAATAGCAGCAATTTCTGATAGTATTTATTTTAAAGTGAATGAATACGAAACAAATAAACAGTCAGGAATTAACGAGATAGACATCGCTAAAAATTACAGTAAAGAACAATACGGTTACACAGTAGAAGAATTAAAAGGCTTATATAAAGATAAGATTATTTACGAAGTAGATAGAGACTAGTTTTTATGTAAGTTTTTACAGTAATACAAGACTAAGATTTGCAAGGAAAATTACTGTAATCAGTTTTAAAAAAACAATAAATTATGGCTCAGTTTATTAAAATATATCCAGACAACCCCAATCCCACAGCAATTAAAAAGGTTGTAGATGTTTTAAAAAAAGGCGGATTGGTTATATACCCAACCGATACAGTGTATGGTTTAGGTTGTGATATAACAAACACTAAAGCTTTAGAAAAAATAGCGCGTATAAAAGGTGTAAAATTGGCTAAAGCTAATTTTTCTTTTATTTGTGCAGACTTAAGTAATTTGTCTGAATATGTAAAACAAATAGATACAGCAACTTTTAAAATACTAAAGAGGGCTTTGCCTGGTCCTTATACATTTATACTTCCTGGTAATAATAACTTACCAAAAGATTTTAAAAAGAAGAAAACTGTTGGTATACGTGTACCAGATAATTCTATAGCAAATGCGTTGGTGCAAGAACTGGGTAACCCTATTGTGTCTACATCTATTAGAGATGAAGATGAGTTGTTAGAGTATACTACAGACCCTGAGTTAATTTATGAAAAGTGGGATAATTTAGTTGACATTGTTATAGATGGTGGCTACGGAGATAATACAGCGTCTACTGTAGTAGATTTATCAGAAGGTGAGCCAGAAATTATAAGAGAGGGGAAAGGAAATATAGATATATTTTAATAATAAATAAAATATAAGTTTTACCTAATAAAAAAAGCCTCGCAAAATGCGAGGCTTTTTTATTGTAATAAAGTATATTACTAGTTGTTTATTGCAGGATCTTTCATTCCTTCTTCGATCATACTATAGAATTGATCAATTTTAGGAAGAACTACAATTCTTGTTCTTCTGTTTTTAGCTTTATCTGTAGAAGATACAGGTATGTATTGAGATCTACCTGCAGCTGTCATACGCTTAGGATCTACACCGTACTCTTTTTGTAATATACGAACTACAGCAGTTGCACGCTTAACACTTAAATCCCAGTTATCTAATAAAACGCCTTTTCTGTAAGGTACAGCATCAGTATGACCTTCTACCATAAATTCAAAATCTGGCTTATTGTTTACTACTTGTGCAACTTTACCTAATACTTCTTTAGCTCTTGTTGCTACGTTGTAACTACCGCTGCTAAATAATAATTTATCAGATATAGAAACAAAAACAACACCTTTTTCTACGCTAATTTCAATATCCTCATCATCTAAGTTACCAAGAACACCTTTTAAACTCTGTACTAAAGATAAGTTAACAGAATCTCTACGTGTAATAGCATCGTTTAATTTGCGTATTGTTAAATCTTTTTCTTTTAAGCTTTCTAAAGATTTTTCTAAGTTTTCAGCACCTTTAGCAGATAAATCTGTTAAGTTACCCATATTGTCAACTAGCACTTGGTTGTTTGCCTTAAGAAAATCGTTCTGATCTTCTAAAGTTCTTAACCTTGCATCTGCAGTTGCCTTATCTGATATACAGCTGTTTAATTTAACAGTTGCTGAGTTTAATAAATCTTCAGTTTCTTTATTTTTTGCTTCTAACTCCGCATATTTCTTTTGCGACACGCAAGAAGATAATAATATTGTAGCTCCTAAAGCTCCTAAAAAAATCTTTTTCATATTCATATTACTATTAATTGTTATTTGTTTCAAAATTATATAAAATGTTCTATCTATTGGTACTTTAATTTAGTTAATCTTTTACTAAATTGTTAAATTCTTTATTACCATTTACGAAATAAGCCCACACAATGGATTTAATTTGATAATATTTTTTTATTTTATTCTTTACTTGCTTCTTTTTAAGCGTTTTAGGTAAGTTCCAATAAAAACTAAAATGTGCTTTAATGATTGCTAAGCAATGAGAAAATCGCATTTGTGACATAAAACGCAAACCTGTTATACCATCCAACAACAACCTTGCCATAACTATAAAAAATGCCTTGTAAAAAGGTATATTTTTTACAATACTAAATAGAGAATTTCTAAAGTTTAAAAATGTTTTTTTGGGATTCATTTCATTAAGTGTAGAACCTCCTAAATGATAAACAGTTGAAGCTCCTACATACATAATTTTCAGTTCCATATTTTGTGCTCGCCAGCATAGATCTATTTCTTCTTGGTGAGCAAAATAATCTTCATCAAAACCACCTAACAAAGTAAAAGTAGATTTACGTATAAATAAAC
>NZ_JBDVAA010000164.1:0-4434 GCF_039943695.1 Cellulophaga sp.
GTTTATTTATAATAATAACGCGTAATATGTATTCTATAGAGAATAAGATAGTTACTACCCATTCTGATATGTTTAAAAACTCGTGATATTTGGTGTCAAACCTAGGAACACTCTCTAGCATTACAATAATAACGCTGTAAACAATAAGTACAAGTAATAAAATATCAAACAATTTACCAGCAGGTGTGTGCGTACCGTAAATTATTTCGTGTATTTTGGCTTTCCAGCGTTTAGATGGTTTTTCGTTTTTCAATGGTTAGTCTAGTTGTATTTGTTGTACTCTTTTACTTTTTCTTAGGTAAGCTAAAATAAGATGAATAGTATTTGGAGTGCTTTTCATCTCTGTAATAATAGACTCTAAGATATGAATATTATTTATTTGATGGTTTAAATTATAGTACCCGTAGCCTTTAAACTCTCCGTCTTTTATTAAAATAGCAGAATATTCGCCTATTTCTCTTCCTTTATCTTTTATTAAAATATTTTTACCCACAAGGCTATATCTAGCAATTACTTCTTGTACTCTTAGGTTATAAGATGCTGCGTCTTCTTTATTAATACAAGCACCATTGCAATTGCCATCTTCATAATTGCCGCAATTTGTTTTAGCCTCAGAAATTAGATTAACCTTATTACACAAAGTATATTCCTTAGATATTTTATGAAGAAAGTTTTTAGCAGAAATAAAGCTACTAAAAGTTCCAATAGCTTTTTCTGTTGTCGTTGTTTTTTCTATTTGAAGAGATATGTAACCATTTTCGTTTTCTTTTTGAAAAATACCGTAGCTAAACAAGTTTTTACGCAAACTACTATTGTACTTAGGTTTTACCCTGCGTAACTCTTCGTTTTCTTTTAAGGTTGAAATTAGCTCGTTTCCAGTTTTTTCAAAGGTAACTTTGCGTGTTTGCTTTTGTAATTTTTTAGCAACATTGGAAGTTCCTGTAAAGTGTTTGTTTACTTTTTTCTTAATGTCTGATGATCTACCTAAGAAAATTAAGTCACCATCTTTATCATACATATAATAAACACCGTTATCATTAGGTAATTGCTCTACAAGGTTTATTTGCCTGTCTGACAGTTCTCCCATAGAACCTTCTTTAATAACACTTTTTATAATGGTTTTGTCTAAATCTTTAGCTAAAAGCAACTTAAACAACTGTAATGTGGCAAGGGCATCACCATTGGCTCTATGCCTGTCACTTACAGGAATGCCAAGAGAACGCACTAATTTACCTAAGCTATAAGACTCTTTATCTGGTATTAATTCTTTAGATAAATTAACGGTACAAAGCGTTTTACGTTCAAAATTAAAACCTAAACGTCTAAACTCAGTTCTTAGAATTCTATAATCAAACTGAGCATTATGAGCTACAATAACCGCATCTTCAGTAATTTCTACAATACGTTTGGCAACTTCGTAAAACTTAGGAGCGGTACGTAGCATTTTATCATTTATACCAGTGAGCTTAACAACAAATGGTTGTATTTCTTTTTCAGGATTAACTAAACTAATAAATTTGTCTACAACCTTATGCCCATCAAACCTATGAATGGCAATCTCTGTTATTCCTTCTTCATTAAATTTACCACCAGTGGTTTCAATATCTAAGATTACGTACATCAAATTTGTTCTAGCCTGTGTTGTTTATGAATAATTTCTACTTCCAAAAATACTGCTTCCAATACGTACCATTGTACTTCCTTGGTCTATAGCAAGTTTATAATCGCCACTCATACCCATAGATAGTATTTTTACATCTAAGTTAGTAGATTTTATGCTTTGTAAAGAAGAGAATATTTCTTTTAACGTAGCAAACTCTTTTTTTACTTGATTTTTATCATCTGTAAATGTTGCCATTCCCATAAGGCCAACAACGTTTATGTTTTCTAATGCTTTAAAAATGTCAGAATCTATAAGATTGTTTAATTCTTCTTTATCCAAACCAAATTTTGTGCTTTCTTCTGCAATATGCATTTGTAACAAACAGTTTATAACTCTGTTGTGTTTTTTTGCTTGTTTGTTTATTTCTTTTAGCAGTTTTAGGCTGTCTACACCGTGTACTAAAGAAACATATTCTGCCATGTACTTTACCTTATTGGTTTGTACGTGGCCAATCATATGCCATTGAATATCTTTTGGCATAACCTCCCTTTTTTGGGTCATTTCCTGAATTTTATTTTCACCAAAAATACGCTGACCAGCAGCATAGGCTTCTTCTAAATCAGAAACAGGTTTTGTTTTAGATACAGCTACAAGTGTAACCGTATCTGGTAATTCTTTTTTTATTGTTAATAAGGATTCTTTAATTGACATAATTTTAATTAAAAACTAAAATTCATAAATAGTAACGCCACTTCTTAACTTAGGCTCTATAAAAGTACTTTTAGGAGGCATTTGCAAGCCATCATCAGCAATACTTTTTAATTCTTGAATATTGGCAGGTAACATACCAAAGCCAACCCTAAATTTACCACTATCTATTTTATTAACTAAACTTACAATCTCTTTTTTACCACTTAAATAATCTATTCTGTCATTTTTACGTAAATCTGTAATCCCTAGAATAGGTTTTAAAATGGTATTGTAAAGTAGTTGTGCATCTAATTTATCTAAAGAGTTTTTAAATGTGTAAATAGATTTACGTAGGTGTAAAGAATAAAACTCGCCATCTAAATACATACTAAAGTGATGTTTTTTATTGGGCTTGTATGGTATTGCACCTCTATTTTCTATACGGTAAACAGCATCTAACTTTATTAAAAATTCTTCTTTGGTTAAACCATTAAGGTCTTTAACTAGTCTGTTAAATTCGTGTATTTTAAGCTCTGACTCAGGAATAAAATAACTCATAAAATAGTTATAGTTTTCTGTGCCATTATGTTCTTTATTTTGTTCTTTACAGTCTAAACAAAGTAATTCTGATGATGACGATCTGTGGTGCCCATCTGCAATATAAACTGTAGGTATATTTTTAAAAGCTTGTACAATAGCGTCTATATCTTCTTTTTCTGTAATAAGCCAAAGGTAATGTGTGTCTCTATACGTAGTTGTAAACTCGTACTCTGCACGTTCTTTTTGCTTATTACTCATAATGGTTGTAATCTCTTTATTATCTGGATAGGTAATAAGTACTGGTTCTGCATTAAAACCAACTGTTTTTAAATAATCTTTAAAAACAATCTCTTTACTAGTAATAGTGTCCTCGTGCTTTTTTATAACATTGTTTTGGTAATCTTCTACGCTGGCGGCGGCAACAATACCATTAAACACTTGGTTGTCTCTGTCTACAACTTTATAAATGTAGAAAAACGGAGTAGAATCTTGTGTAAACACTCCGTCTTCTTTAAATTCTGAATATCTATTTTTTACCAATTGGTAACGTTCTACACCAGATATTTCTTTATCATATTTATAACCAGGGTTAACAATATGTAAAAAAGAATACGGATTATGGTCTAGTCGAGCCTCGCGCTGTGCTTGCGTATAACTTTGGTAAGAACGAGAAGCAACTAAACTAACCTTATCTCTGGTTGGACGTACTGCTTTAAATGGTTTTATATTAGCCAATAGATTTTATTTAGCAAACTGAGAAGCTACTTTCTCTGCTTTTCTAGATTCTGAATAATCGTAAAAACCTTCACCAGATTTTATACCTAATTTTTTAGCCATAACCATATTTACAAGTAGTGGGCAAGGTGCGTATTTAGGATTTTTAAATCCGTCGTACATCACATTTAAAATGCTTAAACAAACATCTAAACCAATAAAATCTGCTAATTGTAATGGTCCCATTGGGTGCGCCATACCTAGTTTCATTACGGTATCAATTTCATCTACACCAGCAACACCATTGTAAAGTGTTTCTATAGCCTCATTAATCATAGGCATTAAAATTCTATTAGCAACAAAACCAGGGTAATCATTAACCTCTGTAGGTGTTTTTCCTAATTTAGTAGACAACTCCATAATAGTAGCAGTAACCTCATTAGATGTGTTATAACCTCTAATAATCTCTACCAATTTCATAATAGGTACAGGGTTCATAAAGTGCATACCAATTACTTGTTCTGGTCTGTTAGTAACAGCAGCAATTTGAGTAATAGAGATTGATGATGTATTTGTAGCCAAAATAGTTTTAGCATCACAAGTAGCATCCAAATCTTTAAAAATCTTTAATTTTAAGTCTACATTTTCAGTAGCAGCTTCTACTACTAAATCTACACCTTTAACACCATCTGCAAGTACAGTATGTAGTGTAATGTTAGCTAGAGTATTATTTTTATCTGCTTCAGATATTTTTTCCTTAGCAACCATTCTATCTAAATTTTTAGTAATGGTAGCTAAACCTTTATCTAAAGATGCTTGTGCAATATCTATTAAGTTAACCTTATAATTATTTTGTGCAAAAACGTGGGCAATACCATTACCCATTG
>NZ_JBDVAA010000165.1:0-11582 GCF_039943695.1 Cellulophaga sp.
GGTCTCATATCTAAAGATAAAATTAAAGGAATATCAAAATTATATTCTATACCTATATCACCAGCAACTAAAGCAAAAGTACCGTCGTTTTCTCCTGCATCAAAAGATCCAATACCTGCACCTGCACCAACAAACCAGTTAAAATTACCATCTAAAGGCATTACCCATTGGTATAAACCAACTAGTTTAAACGCATCTACATCATTAGAATCTCTCCATCCTAAATCTACTTCTAATCTGTTATTTTCTCCTAAATGACGCTGGTAAGAAACTTCCCCTCCAAAACCATCATTGTCTCCTAAACGTAAACCAATAGCATTTTCAGAAATTGATTGTGCTTGTACACTACAAACCGTTAGTGCTAAGATTGAAAATAAACCTAATATCTTTTTCATTGTTTTTTGTTTTAATTATTAAATATACGATGTAAACACTAAAAAAAGACAACTATAGGGTTGTCTTTTTTTACTAAAATTATGTTAATTTTAGTTATTAGTTATCATCAACAGCATCATCAATTTCGTCTCCAACTTCCTCTACTCCTTCTTCAAGTCCGTCTCCTACTTCTTCTACTCCGTCTTCTATTTTTTCTCCTGTAGTTTTTGTATCTCTACAACTTGTAAATACTGATCCTACTGCAAATGCTATTACTGCAAAATATGCTATCTTTTTCATAATTGTTGCTTTTAATGTTGTTGTTTTTTCGTTTTATTTTGTGTGTATGTGTCTGTGTTGGGGCACTAAATATTTCTTTTTCTTCCTGTAATTAATGACACTACAAAAAGTATCAGAAATAAAAAGAATAAAATTTTAGCGATACTGGCAGCACCTGCTGCAATACCTCCAAATCCTAAAACTCCGGCTATTAAAGCTAGAACCACAAACGTAATTGTCCATCTCAACATAATATTTTTAATTTAAAGGTTAATACTATTATTTTTTTTGAATACTTAAATTCTATACAGCAAAGATGAAGCTTGTTTAGAGATCATCTTGACACAATCAATCCAATTCTTAACTCATTTAAAAACAAGTAAATAATGCCCTTTATATATATAATAGGTATAGTTTTCTAAATATAGTATTAGAGTTAAAAATCAAATTAAAAGAGCTAAACCAATTTAATAGGTATAAGTAGTTTTGTTGCAGACATATTAAGTATAAGAAAATAGTGATTATGCTTTTTTTAATCAAACTAAACCCTACAACCTTATGAATTATTTAAATATTAGCGACAATAAATTAGTGCCTGTTGTAGGCGAACTAAATATGCTTTTAGCAGACTACAGTGTGTATTACCAAAAATTGAGAAGTTTTCATTGGAATGTTCTTGGACAAAACTTTTTTGATTTACACGTAAAATTTGAAGAGTTATACACAGACGCAAGAATAAAGATTGATGCCGTTGCAGAAAGAGTATTAACCTTAAGATACCACCCAGTAAGCAACTTTAGTAAGTACTTAAAAATTTCTTCTATAGAAGAAGTATCTCCACTAATAACAGATACCGAAATGGTTGCTGAAATACTTAGTGATCATCAAAAAATATTAAAACAAATGAAAACTACTATTGAAGCTGCAGAGGAAGCAGGTGATGAAGGTACAATGGATATGATGGGATCTTACATTGCAGATTTAGAAAAATCTAGTTGGATGTTAGATGCTTGGCGAAAAAACACAGAAGACCAACTAAAAATAAGAGCTAAAGAAATGACTTCATAAAGGTTATTGCTCATAAAAAGCAATTAATAACCTTATAAATTTTTAAAATATGAAAAATAAAATTGAAGCCTCTTTTATAGATATTTATGATAAAATAGAAGGTTGGGTAACAACTTTAATTGAAAATTTACCCAACATAATAGTTGCCATTATTGTAATGGTGATATCTTATTATGCTGCTCGCTTTGTAAACAAATGGGTAGTAAAATTAGCATCTAAACGTATACCGCAAGACAGTATATCTAACCTTGTTGGACGCATTAGTGCTACTGCTGTTGTTCTTTTAGGGCTATTTTTAGCCTTAGGTGCAATGGACTTAAGTAAAACATTAAATACATTACTTGCCGGTGCAGGTATATCTGGTTTAGTAATTGGTTTAGCCTTGCAAGGAACACTTTCTAACTTATTATCTGGTGTTGTTTTATCGTTTAGAAAAAAGATTGAAATAGGAAACTGGATAGAAACCAATGGTTACTCTGGTGAAGTAATGGACATTAATTTAAACAGTCTGGTACTTAAAGAGTTTGATAATAATTTGGTGGTTATACCCAACAAAACTATAATAGAAAACCCTTTTAAAAATTACTCACTAACAACACGTATGAGAATAGTTGTGTCGTGTGGTGTTGGGTATGAGTCGGATTTAGAACAGGTTCAAAAACTAACAAAAGAAGCAGTTGGTAGTTTATATAAAAACGACGATGATTCTGAAATAGAGTTTTACTACACAGAGTTTGGAGACAGCTCTATAAACTTTATATGTAGGTTTTGGGTAGATGCAGAAAATGCCAAAAACAAATTAGACGCTAAAAGTGTTGCAATTAAAGCAATTAAAAAACACTTTGATGCAAACGACATTAACATTCCGTTCCCTATTAGAACTTTAGAATTTAATAACAAACTAAATATAAACTCACCCAACAAAGAATAATTAATAAAATACATAGAAAAACAAACAAGTTTATTGTTGTTGAGTAGTAACATATTCAACGTTTTATTTGTTTGGTTTGTGGTGATGAAAAAGACTTCTTTTAAGTAAGAGGTCTTTTTCTTTTTTATAACCACTGTAGATTTCATAATAAATTCTTAAATACAAAAACGGTATGTGTGTACTTACTATATTTGTGTTTAAGCTTATGATAAAAACAAGTAAACTTCAATTTTCATACTCAACAGAAAACAGTTTTAGTTTTCCTGATATTTCTCTGCAGCAAGGAGAGCATTTGCTAATATTAGGATCTTCTGGTGTAGGCAAAACTACTCTTTTACATTTATTAGCTGGTTTACTACCTGCTAGTTCTGGTAGTATTACTGTTGGTAGCACAGAGCTACAAAATTTATCTAGAAAAAAACTAGATGCCTTTAGGGGTAGAGAAATGGGTATCATTTTTCAGAACGACTATTTTATAAATGCACTTTCTGTTGAAGAAAATTTAGCACTACGACTTTATTTTCCTGATAAAAAGAAAGATACCACTAGAATAAAAGAATTAGCAGAAAGACTTGACATAAGCAACTTATTACACAAAAAAGTAACCGCTTTAAGTGAAGGTCAGCGCCAACGGTTATCTATTGCCCTGGCCCTAATAAATAAACCAAATGTAATTTTTGCAGATGAGCCTACTGCAAGCTTAGATGACAAAAATTGTGAAAAAGTAATTGCATTACTTAAAGAAGAAGCTAATACTAGTAATGCTAATTTACTTATAATTACACATGACCAAAGAGTAAAAACAATGTTCAAAAACCACTTGTATTTATGAATCTTGTAAAACTCAGTTTTAAAAATCTAATATCTAAGCCACTTAATGCTTTACTTAGCTTATTACTTTTAGTTTTAAGTGTGGCTTTGGTTACGTTTATGCTTCAATTAAGCGACCAAGTAAAAGGCAATTTAGACAAAAATATAAAACCGGTAGACTTGGTTGTAGGCGCAAAAGGTAGCCCGTTACAGTTGGTACTTTCATCGGTCTTACATATAGATGCACCTACAGGAAATATTAAATTAAAAGATGCCGAAAAACTAAAAAAAAGTAGACTTGTAAAAACAGCTGTTCCTGTTTCTTATGGTGATAATTATAAGGGAGTACGCATTTTAGGCACAGAAACTAGTTACTTAAAATTATACAATGCTGAGTTAGCAACGGGTGAGTTATTTAATAAATCACAGCAAGTAGTTTTAGGTAGTACAACTGCTAAAAAACTACAATTAAAAATTGGAGATACTTTTTTAAGTTCTCACGGTTTAGCAGACCAAAGCCTAGAGGAGCATAACGGACACCCATTTAAAGTAGTTGGTATTTTAAAGCCAACAGGAAGCATTGTAGATAATTTAATTATTACAAATTTAGAAAGTATTTGGGATGTTCACGGTCACGCTGAAGAAGATGATGATGATGAACACCACCACGAAGAAGACCTAGAGGTTACATCATTACTTATACAATTTAGCAATCCAATGGCTATGATGCAATTGCCAAGGTATATTAACGATAAAACCAATATGCAGGCAGCATTACCATCTTTAGAAATTAATCGTTTGGTAAAGCTACTAGGTGTTGGTGTACAAACCATACAGCTTATTGCTATTGCTATTTTATTGGTATCTGGTTTAAGTATTTTTATTAGTCTATTAAAGGCAATTAGGGAGCGTAGACAAGAACTAGCGTTATTGCGTACTTATGGTGCTACAGCTACACAGTTACTTTGGTTGGTTCTTTTAGAAGGTCTATTTTTAGGTTTTATAGGTTATGTTATTGGTTGGTTAATTGGCAGATGTGGACTTTGGATTATATCTAACTACGCACAAAACAGCTACGGTTATACTTTTAATTTAGCTACAATAACTAAGTGGGAAGCCATACTATTACTTGCTACTTTAGGAATTACTGTTGTTGCGTCTGTACTGGCTTCGCTATCTGTTTTTAAACTAAATGTTTCTAAAATTTTATCTTCAGAAAAATAAAAAACACATTTGGAATAATTATTGGATTACTACCTTTGAAAAAAAATATTATTATGATAAAAAAGTTAGGTCTTTTATTATTATTTATATGCTCTACACAACTAACATCTGCACAGGCATTGTTAGACTGGGAAGATATGATACAGGGTGTTACCTACACTACTCCAGAAGGCGGAGCAGAATTAGGAGAATTTTTAACGCCAACGTATACTAAAAAAATGCTGGCTTTAGAAGGCCAAGAAATTTCTATTACAGGTTATTTTTTGGTATTAGAAGGTCAAAAAGATTCTTTTATGTTATCTAACAACCCTATGGCTTCCTGTTTTTTTTGTGGCAATGGCGGACCAGAAACTATTATAGAGTTGTATTTTGACAAAAGACCAAACTTTTTTATGGACGATTTAATTTCGGTAAAAGGAACATTAAAACTAAACAGAGATGATCCAGACCATACATATTACACTATAGAACATGCAAATGGTTTTACTATAAAAATGTAAAACTACTTACTTTATAAAACTACAAGCTCTTTACTTCTTTTAAAGAGCTTTTTTTATGTCTGTTTTTTAAATCAGTTAAAGATTTAATTGCTTGGGCTACTCCCTTTTTTAATTTATATGGAATTTAGTAGTGGTATAATTTACGCCTATTTAACCACAAGCTATGATTAATAAAAAGAAGAATATTATAAAAATTACAACGGCAGTAATAGCCTTGTTTTTAGTCTTTTTATTATGCGCACATTGGTTTGTTAAGCATAAAATAAACCAGCAATTACAATACAATTTACCACAGCATATTACTATAAATTACAACAGCATTAGCCTTAATCTTTTATTAGGGAACGTTGGTTTAGACAAAATTAGTTTTAAAGAAGAATCTAAGGGTAACAATAAAACTAAAATAGTATTAAAGGCTGCTAAAATAGCCATAAAGGATCTTAGTTATATAGACCTATTATTTTATAAAAAATTAAGTCTAAATAAGTTAAAGATAACCAGTCCAGAGCTTACAAAATATACAGTTTTAGATACCATAACTAGCTATAAAGAAGAAAAAAAAGAGGGCATATTTACAAACCCTATAAGTATTAGTGAGTTTAAAATTACCAACGGAAATATTACTTTTTTAAATGCACAAAAGACAACTGCTGCAAAGGCAGAACATATTTTTATTAACTTAAAAGATGTTGTTTTTAAGGCCGATAAAGAGAAAAATACGAATCCGTTAGAATATAAATACAGTAATATTTCTGCTCATAAATTATATGCTAACTTAGGTAAGTTTGAAGAAATTAATGCTGAAAAATTAAAGGCACAGAATGAATCTATCTTGTTTAAAAATCTTCAACTAAAAACAAAATACACCAAAGAAGAATTATCAAAGAAAATAACAATAGAAAGAGATTTTATCAATCTAAAAATTAAAGAATTAGCATTAGAAAACACTTCATTTAGTTATTCAAAATTAACATCACTTTTAAACATTTCTAAAGTATATATAGCAAAACCAAATTTAGAAGTATATAGAGATAAACTTATAGCAGACGATTTTAGTTACAAGCCAATGTATAGTAAAATGTTAAGAGATTTATCATTAAAAATAGGTATAGATTCTATTCTAATACAACAAGGAAACATTGCTTATCAAGAAAAATTAACGCAACATATAAAGCCCCAAAAACTAAGTTTTAATAATATAAATGCAACTATTAGCAACTTAAATAATTACAACAATAAAACAACCACAGTACATACAAACTCTTTATTAATGAACAAAACACCTTTAGAATTAAACTGGAGTTTTAACATACATAATACAACAGATTTCTTTAAAGCTTGGGGAAGTTTTACAAACTTAGACATTGCAAGTATAAATCCGTTTTTAAACACCAATTTAAGAGCAACAGCAGAGGGAGATATGCAACAGATGTATTTTACGGTTAGTGGTAACAAACAAAAATCTGCAGGGGATTTAAAAATTAAATACAACAATTTTAAGTTCAAGGTTTTAAAAAAGGACAGATTGGGAGTAAACAAGCTCTTAACCAAGATAGGTAATTTATTAATAAAAGAAGGCTCTAAAGCAAACCCTGAAGATTATAGATACGGAGAAATTGAGGTAGAGAGAGATACCACAAAATCGTTTTTTAATTATTTATGGATAAATGTAAAAGCTGGTTTATTAGATGCCTTAACCGGAAAAGGAACCAAAAAACATTAAAAACACCACAAAAACAAAGTTTAACACTTAAAACAAACTAAAATGGGAGTAATAGCAACAAATAGTAATAAAATAACATTAATTTATAACGGAGACAACTCTATAGGAAAACAAACAGTTGGTTATGTAGAGTCTGCCAGTAAAGATATTTTAACAAAAGACACCTCTAAAACAAAAATTACAGGCACACAATGGGCAGAAATTGCTGATAATTTACAACTAAGCATTTGTGATTTAGTAGATCAAAATCATCCTAATTTTATTAAAATATATGGAGATGAAAAAGTAGATATTACGGCAGACGACTGTATTAAAATATTACAAAATAGTCCAGAAACATTAGCTTATGCAATTTTAATAAATAGCAATGAATTCCATTTAATTAAAACACCATCTGACGTAGAAAAGTATCTAGAAATTAAATCAAACAATAGCAACCAATAATAGGATGAAAAAGCGTAAAATATATAAAAAGAAAAGGTACGCAATACCACTAGCAATAGTAATTATTGTTATAGTGGTACGCTTACTTTTGCCAACGCTTGTAAAAAATTATGTAAACAATGTTTTAGCTGAAATTCCTGGGTATTATGGGCAAGTTAAAGACATTGACATTTCATTAATTAGAGGTGCGTATGTTATTAATGGTTTGTATTTAAATAAAAAAGAAGCTAAGTCTCAGGTGCCTTTTATTGCTGTAGATAAAACAGATATTTCTATACAATGGAAAGCTCTTTTAAATGGCAAAATTGTTAGTGAGTTGCACCTAACTAAACCTAGCATTATTTATGTTTTTGAAGACCACAAAACAACAGATAGTACAGATATAGACGATTGGTCTAAAGCACTAACAGATATTGTACCTATAGATATTAACCACCTTACTATTACAAACGGAAAAGCAGCCTTTGTAGAGATAAACACCAGCCCTAATATAGATTTACATTTAGACAACATTAATTTACAAGCAGACAACCTAAGAAACGTTGTACAAAAAAAACGAAACCTACCCTCTACCATTACAGCAACTGCTGTTTCTATAGGTAACGGAAAGCTAAAATTAGATGGTAAAATGGATTTGGTAAAACAAATTCCTGATATGGATATGTCTTTATCACTGCAAAATGCAGATGCAACCGCTTTAAACGATTTTACAAACCATTACAGTGGTATAGATTTTAAAGAGGGTAACTTTAATGTTTATAGTGAAATTGCCATTGCAGATGGTTTTTTAACAGGCTATTTTAAACCTATTTTAAAAGATGCTAAACTTATAAGTAAAGAAGATGGCTTTTTTGAAACCCTTTGGGAAGGTTTTGTTGGCTTTTTTAAGTTTATTCTTAAAAACCAAAAGCAAAATACACTAGCTACTAAAATTCCTATAGAAGGCGATTTAAACAATGTAAAAACAAAAATATTCCCAACGGTAACTAACATTTTTAAAAATGCTTGGATATCTGCTTTTAAAGGTAAGGTAGATGACAACGTAACTTTTAAAGATGCAGAAAAAGGTGCCGACAAAAACAACAAAAAGAAGAAAAAAAAGTAACTTTATACTAGCAATAATTTAATGTTTTGCGTTAAACAAGCTTTAGATTCTTGCCTAATTTTGATGAACAAGAAATATTAATTTTTTAATTATCACAGCTATGAGCAACACAGTAACTACTACAAATCCGTTTACCGGAAAAGACATAAAAACATACAACTTACACACTAAACAAGAAATAGATTCTGTTTTATCTACAGGAGAAAAAACTTTTAAAGATTGGAGAAAAACGAGTATTAAAGAACGTACTTCTTTATTAAAAAAATTAGCTAAACAGTTAGAGAAAAAACGAGATGACTTATCTGCTTTAATGACTGCAGAAATGGGTAAACCTATAGCACAAAGTAAAGCTGAGATAGACAAATGCGTTTGGTTATGCGATTTTTATGCTAAAAACGCAGATAACTTTTTAAGTGATGCCATTATAGATACAGAAGCACAAGAAAGTTTTATTAGTTATGATCCTATTGGAGGTGTATTGGCTGTAATGCCTTGGAACTACCCTTTTTGGCAAGTTTTTAGATTTGCTGTTCCTACGCTAACTGCTGGTAATGTTGGTATTTTAAAGCACGCTGCAAATGTAACTGGTTGCGCACTAGCAATACAAGATTTATTTTTAGATGCTGGGTATCCACAAGGTTGTTTTCAAACAATTATTGCAGACCATAAAGCAACAGAAACTGTTTTAGAAAGTAGTTTTATACAAGCTGTTAGTGTAACTGGAAGCGAAAAAGCTGGTAAATCTATAGCTAGTATTGCAGGTAAAAATCTAAAAAAATCTGTACTAGAGTTGGGTGGCAACAATGCCTGTATTGTATGGGATAATGCAGATTTAGACACCTACATACCTACAATGGTAAAAGCTAGGTTCCAAAACACAGGACAAAGCTGTATTGCTGCAAAACGATTTATTGTTGAAGAAAGCATATATGAAGAGTTTTTAGAAAAATTTAAAGCAGAGGTTGAATCTCTAAAAATTGGAAACCCTGAAGAAGAAGAAACTTTTATGGCTTCTATGGCACGTACAGATTTGGCTGAAGAATTAAAAAAACAAGTTGATGAATCTGTAAAAAAAGGAGCAAAAGTACTTATTGGCAACACACTTAATGGCGCTAACTTTGCGCCAACCATACTTACTGATGTTACCGAAGATATGCCTGTTTTTAATGAGGAAACTTTTGGACCAGTAGCTGCAATTACAAAGGCAAAAAATAAAGAGCATAGTTTAGAACTTGCTAGTAACTCTAGATTTGGTTTGGGTGCTATGCTGTTTACAGAAGATATAGCTGCTGCCAGACAAGCAATAGACCAAATTGAAGATGGCGCCTTTTTTATAAACGAAATGGTAAAATCTGACCCAAGATTACCTTTTGGAGGTACAAAAGCATCAGGTTACGGTAGAGAACTATCTAAAGAAGGAATGTTAGAGTTTGTAAATAAAAAAACTGTTTACATTAAATAATATAACTTAGAAGACATAAAAAAGCTTCAAACTAAAGGTTTTACCAATAGTTTGAAGCTTTATTGTTTAATATTAATCTACAAGTTGCTTAATTCTAGCAGCCAATTTATTTAGGTTTTTTTCATTATATCCCATAGAAATATAAACAACCACTCCATTTTTATCTATTATATAATTTAAAGGTATTCCTTGTTTTTTGTAGCCACTGTAAAACTCATTTTTAGGATCTAAATACACATTAAAATCTATACCTCTACCTCTTAATTCATCCATTTTTTTAAGCACAGTAGAACGTTTTTCTCCGACCGAAACAGGAACAAACACAAAATTCTTATCTGTATTTGGCTCTAAAACAACTTCTGGTATTTCATAAAATTCTCGTAAACAAGGTACACACCAGGTAGCCCAAAAATTTAACAATACCACTTTACCTTTTAAGTCTGTACTTTTTAAAACATTTCCGTTTATATCTTCTAATGTAAAAGCAGTAATAGTATCGCCAACTTTAATTTTAGAAACAGCTACCGCTTCTTTATTTACAACTTTAGCTTCTTTACTTTTAGACTTACTTTTTGTTGGCTGTTTCTTTTTATTAGCCAACATCTCTTCATCAGAAAAGACTTCAATTTTCATTACAAAGTTGTTGTCCAGTCGTTCTTTAAAGCGCTTTGCAATAGCTTTTTTCTCTTTTTTAGAAACACCATTATGCATTGCTTTTATTTTATTTTCTTTTTGTAAAACCGTAAGATATTCTTCTGTAACCTCTTGCCCATTTACAATAAAAATCATTTTTGGTTTTACTTCTTTTTTATCTTGTGCATAAGCATTAAAACTAGATGCAAAACATAAAAAAAGTACAGAAACACTTATGTATTTCTGTACTATATAATTATTTAATATCATTTTTACTTTAAAGTTATTTCAATAACACCATTTTTAGCTCTAGCTCCGTATTTAGCTATTGCGCTTTCATTTTTTAAAACATTTATAGCCTCAATATCATCTGGATCAATCATACCAACATCAAAAGGTTTAGGAACTTCTTGTCCGTTTACAACAAAAAGTATATCAGAAAACTGATTGTTATTTTTAGGTTTAAATCCAACCGCTGCAATACTTTTGTCTTTCTCCTTCACAGAAAAATAAAAATAAAAAGGCTCTATGATTCCCTTTTCATCTTTTTTGTAAGTTTCTGTTACGTTGTCTTTAGTTTTATATGTGGCAGATATGTTTGTTATTTCTCCCTTATTATTACGCTTCACATCACCAAAAGATAAAGTTACACCTTGCTCTTTTGCTTCTTTACTAAAACCTTCTAAATCATTAGCTGTAGTGGTAGGTAATATGTCTATGGTTAGCAATTTTATTTTCTCTTTACTTGCTTCGCCTATGAAAGAAAAAGTACTAGATTGTGCCTGCACATTTAAACCTAACATACATAGTAACAACGTCATTACCGATGTAGTCATCACAATTTTTACTGATTTCATTTTTTGTAACATAACTGTTCGTTTTTAATTGATTAAAGATTGATTTTTATTTTTTCGTTGTAATTTCTACCACACCATTTTCTCCTTTTTTACCAAACCTATCTATAGCAGATTGATTTTTAAAAATATTTATATGCTCAATATTTTGAGGAATTAACAGATTCATATCAA